>JAKMGP010000313.1 GCA_022424905.1 Akkermansiaceae bacterium
AATCCACGATCGGAAGTCCTGCATCCTCGACCTCAAGCTCCATATCTGATTGGATCACATTCCCAAAACCGCCACGCACGCGGCTTTGCCCACCACTCATCTGATCCATTTGTTCAAGCCGGCGAGAGACGCCCTCACGAATTTCACGCCCCCTCAAGGTCGGTTTTATTTTGAGAATTTCCTCATTCCTAAGCAACTCAATCTCAGGCTGTTCTCCATTCTTCAATCGCCTTAGCCTTGTCGATAATTCATAGAACCCTTTTACCTCCTGCCCTGCAATTTTTACGATGATGTCGCCTTGACGAATTCCTACCTCAGCCGCCGCGGAGCCCTCAACCACGCTCTTAACCCGCACTCCTTTACCAGTCTCAAGGGTATCCATTTCAATCCCAAGAAAACCCTGATCGATCGATTTCAGGCTACGCTCACGCACACTAAGAACCCCCATCGCTTGTGCTTCGCCATCGGGCCGAATGGCTGAAAGAAAAGCACCCTCTGAGAGATTCCCAGCGTCCGCCCATTCAACAGTCGGCGCCTCGAGTCCCGGCACCTCTAGCACGGCAAGATCATGATCAGCATAAACACCCGAGATTCCGGCATTCAAAGCAACCTGCTCACGATTTGCAGTATACAATCCTCGCTTTTTCCTGAGCTCACTGGCCTTCGTCAGCAATCTTCCCCCTCCTAGCGAAATTCCATATGAGATGCGCTTTCCACCTGAATAAATTGGATAAACTACGTCTTTAGCGTTAGTGCCCGTGGCACGAAGCGCCGTAAAAATCTGCCGTGCTTGTACATCAGTCACCTCACGAGGATTCGAAAGTCCCAATTGGGCAATGAGACTCGAGGTAGTCAGAAAACTTAAAAACAAAAAAACCTTCATTATCATTTATCGACGTTCGTTGAGGTAGATATCACCGAGACGGGCAAGTTTGACTGTTTTCGTGAGATTGGAGCCTCCCCGACTAAAATTCACCTCCACTTTCTCACCAGGAAGGAGATCCACGAAGATCTCTGAAAGTTTTTGAACCTCACTAGTGGATTCCCCGTTGATCGAAAGTACCAAGTCTCCTGTAAGAAATCCTGCAGAGAATGCTGGCCCGCTCCGGGGAACCTCATCCACCACGAGACCCAAATTAGTCTTCCGTAAATTGAGTCCAAGCACAGGACGGTTAGGATCTCTTCGATCACCACCAAGGACGCCCCATAACTTTCCGGCGGTCATGTTGTCCCATGAACGCTTAAAACCCGAAAGACCCGCATGGTTATTTACCCTACGATCCGGAGCAATATGGGAATGAATTCCCACCACACGCCCATTGAGGTCGAAAAGTGGACCACCACTATCACCTCCAATCAGAGTACAATCAGTTGTGACAAAGTCTAAGTGACCTTTTTCCATCACCCTTCCGAATCGAACCGGGGGCCGTCGGGTGGGATCATACCCTTTAGGGTGGCCCATCGCTACCACGAAATCGCCGACTTCAAGTGACTTGGACTCTCCAACCTCGGCAAAAGGCCATGGCCCTGGGCCAATTAGCTTAGCCATGGCCGCATCACGTGTGAAATTAGCTCCTAACACTCTAGCTATTTCTTGGCGTCCATCAGGAAAAATTACGGTCATTTCTTTGCTCCGCTCGATCACGTGGGCTGCCGTAAGAATCAATCCATCACTGGAAACAATCACCCCACTTCCTGAAGCTCCGCTTGTTCGAGAAACCAGAGAAACCGTTGTTTCCGTTTTCTCAAGAACGACTCTTTGCACTTGGGTTTGCAGCTTCTTCAGGTCTCCGAGCCCGGCCACTATCGGTGCCGCAGGAAGCAGTAGCGGCACTACAAGAATTAAAAATAAGAAAAACAACTTCATGATCGCTCTTAAAAACAACCGACAACTGAGGTTCCTCTTGTTTTGAAAAAATTCAAGAAATTGAAGACTCGGAATTATTGATGATCATTACTGACAAATGAGATCTTGGCCTTCGCTCGCGGGGGCGTAAGGTCGGGCCGTAATAAGATGCCCCCAAGAAAGAAGGCCCAAAGAAAGGCTGTCCGAAACAAATCAGCTAAGAAAAAGGCTCCAAAGTTTAACTTTAAGGCCCGTGATTTCTTTTTGGCTCCTTTCCGCATCATTCTACACCTCACCTCTAGATTTTCTTTTTGGTTGAAGTGGCCATCTCGAATCGGCCTATCATTAGCTTTTATCGGTAGTGTTTTCGGCACCTGTATCTCTCTCGTATACTACACAATCGCGTCCACCTACGACCTTGAGGACGTGGTTCAAATGCCTGCTCGAACTGAAATCAAGGATCGCGAAGGGCATATTCTTAAAAACTCAGCAGGACAAGAAATCGGCTTTCTCCACGGCAAAAATCGGAGGATCATTACCTTCTCAGACGTCCCCTCTCACTTTGTCGACGCTCTTATCGCGCAAGAAGACAAGCGCTTTCGCAGCCATGGCGCGGTTGATTTCCGTTCGATGGCACGCGTTGCATGGCGCGCCTTAACCCGTGGCAAACTTGAAGGGGGCGGAACACTAAGCATGCAACTCGCTCGCAATAGCTTTGCCCTAAAAAAACAAAATGAAGGTATTGTCGGAGGAATTCATCGAAAGATTCTCGAGACTTTCATCGCGGTTCGAATCGAATCAGATTTCGAAAAAAACGAGATCCTTGAACACTATATGAATCGAATTTTTTGGGGTGGGTCGCTCCGAGGGGTTGAAGTCGCCGCTCACACTTACTTCAACAAATCAGCCAAGGAACTAACGCTAGAACAATCAGCCCTTTTAGTTGGCATCATCCGCGCTCCCAATAAATTCTCACCCTTCCGCCATCTTGAAAAAGCCAAGCTTCAACGAGATTGGGTTCTCGAAAAAATGGTCGAGAACGATGCTATTACGCAAGATGAAGCTGATGCCGCTCGCAAACAACCACTCAAAGTTTCTTCACCAAACAATCTTCGCGAAGGAAGCTATGCGCTCGATGCCATTCGCCGTGATTTAAAAAGAATCCTCGAGGAAGAGAACATCCTTGATGGTGGACTAATCATCGAAACTACGATCGATCCAAACATTCAGGAACTAGCCGAACGCTCGATGGAAAAACGCTTAGCTCAAGTCGAACAAAGGCGGAGCTTTCCCCATCAAAAAAGATCTCAATGGAATGGCCAGGGCACCCCAAATTACCTTCAGGGTGCAACCGTAGTTATTGATAACGAAACCGGGGGAGTTCTAGCAATCGTGGGCGGGCGAAATGCAAATGAATCGCAGTTCAACCGTGCCCTCCAATCCGAACGGCAGATCGGGTCCCTCTTCAAACCCTTTATGTTCCTCGCGGCTTTCGACCGAGGTGTAAAACCTTATGACACCATAAGCGATGCCCCCATTAGGCCGGGCGAACTTCGGGGTGCCGACCCAAATTGGAATCCCGCCAATTCCGATGGAAAATATTACCTGGGGATACCCGTCAGAAAATCGCTCATTGAATCACGTAACACTTCGGCGATTCGAGTTGCTGCAAAAGCCGGGATGGAAAATATCGTCGCGGTGGCTCGGTCATCCGGCTTCAACGTGAACAACATCCCACTGGTCCCCTCTTCCTTTTTAGGATCTTGGGGTGCTTCAGCAGAGGCCGTAGCGAGCGCATACACCATCTTTCCAAATGGCGGCACCAGATTTCGACCATACTACATCCAGACCATAAAAGATCGTTCCGGTGAGATCATTTGGAGAAATGGCCCCATCGCATATCAAGCTGCTGATGAGAAATCGGCCTGGGAAGTTTCCCGTATTCTTGAGGACGTAAACAAAAACGGAACCGGGAGAGCGATCCGTTCGACTTATGGTTTCCGAGCTCCATCCGGAGGTAAAACTGGCACCACTAATGGCCCTACCGATGGTTGGTATACAGGCTACACTTCAGCTTTAACTTGCGCTGTCTGGGTGGGAATGGATGATGGTAAAACAATCCTCAAAGGAAGCTCTGGAGCTAGCCTCGCATTGCCAATTTGGGTCGATATCATGAAAGGATCCGACCGGCTCCCAAACATCAAAAATGGACCCATTGCCCCAGCACGTGATTTACTTGTCGAACCAGTCGACGATGAGGTCCCCCGGGCCATCCCAGTCAACGAAGACGAAATCCCCCTCGCCACCCCAGCCCGGTGATCTAATTCTCTGGAAAAATCTTACCCATTGCCCTTCCAGCGCCATGTCGAGCTAGAATTGGCCTCAAGACATCACGATAATCTGTGACGACCGGGACATCTCCAGGGCCGACTAGGATTCCAGTTTCGATGACAGGCATTTCTCCAAGAACGTTTCCGCGCTCAGACCCGCCCATCACCAACATTGATCCACCGCGACCGTGATCGGTCCCGAAAGAAGAATTCTCAGCAACACGGCGACCAAACTCTGTCATTACAACAACGGTCACCGCATTCATTAGCTTGCCGAGGTCACGATGAAATGCCGCCAGTCCCTCCGACAAACGTGTCATCAAGGGAGAAATCAACGAGCTTTGAGCAAAATGAGAATCCCATCCATTAAGATCAATCGAAACTGCCTCAAGACCAACCCTAGCTTTGATCAAACGGGCGGTTTGGCGCAAGCCATTAGCAAATGAATCATCGCGATACTCCGCCCCATTCTCAGGGGGGAGATCTTCGCGTCGTAATCTCTCAACCCGACCCAAAGCCTGCAAGGTGTCCCGGGCAGCGGGTCCCAAAATATTTTCCTTAGCGCCATAAAGAGCGCCCAACTCAGTCTGCAAAGACTCCGTTGGTCCAGATCCACTTCCCAACGAAAAAGTATCAAGTGATTCCATCACAGTTGCTGCCGGAGCACCACGTAAGACCTCAGGCATTGCCTTACCAAGCGCTACAGCCGAAAGCGCACTCGGGGGTCTTCCTTCTCGGTATCGTAGAAATCGACCCAACCATCCGCCAGCTAATTGACCTCCATGTTCCATGAGATCCTGAGCATAAAAATGGGAGCGAGTCTCATCATTTGAACCCACCCCCGGAGCAACAGTAAGTCCACCCTCCCTATAAATATTATAAAGGCCTGAAAAAGCCGGATTTAATCCGCAATTTACGTCGCCGAGTTTCAAAATATCTTTTTCTGCAACAGCCAACGTCGGTCTGACTTTGTAATAATCGCTGTTACCAACCGGTGGAACCAAGGTCAAACCGTCAGCACCACCCCGAAGAAAGACGACTACGAGAGTGGATTGCTCGTCTCCGTTACCTGAAATAATTCCACTGCCTCTCATCTCCACTGAAATCCAGGTGAAGCCATCAAAAGCGCCAGCGGCTCACCACTCCGCTCGATTGCTACTTGTTCTTCAACCGATGGATTGCGCCCCAATAACGATGCTGCTAAACCATCGACTCCACCCGCCTTTTCGATCAAAAGTTTTTCTTCGACTTTGATATTTTTGCTGACCTCATTTCGAGCCAAGGCGATCGCAAAATGCCATCTCCAGAGCAAGGTCCCAGTCCATGGCGAGGCAACATCAGGGTATCCGTCTGGTGTGGGATATTGGAATGGAGCATGACCCATGCGTATCAAATAATCTACCACGTCCATTTCGGACGAAACCCTTGCTCGCACACCCCGCAGAGCTGAAACAATAAACTCGAAGGGCCGCTTCAGCTTTTGAGTTCGAGGCCCTTGTAAAAACTCTTGAGTCCCGAACACCGCCCGCAGAGTCGCCTTAATATCTCCTTTGCTGGATAAAAACTTTCTAGCAACTTCATTGATCGAAGCCTCAGAGGGCTCATCAGCAATAAAACGAATACAAAGTTTTTTTCCAAGAAATCTGGCGGTTGAAGGATGACTACCAACAATCTCCAGGATATCATCAAGATCTTTCTTACCACCCCCCGAAGCAATTTCATTTCCAAGAACTACCTTTGCTCCGTCATCATGAGCATCGGCATGGAACTCAACCTTCCCTTTAAAGAACCGATCTTTCCCTCTCACAGTCCATCCACTCAAGCATCTTGCAACTTCCATAACATCCTTCTGCGTGTATCCCCCACCCACGCCCAGCGTGTGAAGCTCCAACAGCTCACGCGCATAATTCTCATTTGGCTTCTCGCGCTCACCAGACTTTCGATTCTCACGCCCATCAAGATACCAAAGCATGGCAGGACTGATCGCAGAAGCTTTTAGCAGAGCCGAAAAATCGCCCATCGCATGCCTTCGAATCACTTCGCGGTCATCGGCCACTTTTAACCAACGACATTCTTTTTTAGAAATATCGATATTAAAGTGATCGCTCCAGAAATGCACCATTACTTCAAAAAGCTGGCGTTTACTCCGAGTAGCCCGAATCAAGGTTGCCCGAGTCAATTGTTCAAGCAGATGAGCTTCCTTGTATTCATATAATTCGCCAAGTGGGGCATGAATAGCCTCTAGCCTTCTTACTGCCCGTTGAGTTCTTCTATCTTCGATCTCATTAGGATTCAGTTGCTCCTCAAGAAAAACTCCAATCGCAGATTCATCATCTACACCTAAGCCTTTCACTCTTGCATACTCTGAAGGATCCGGCCCAAAAGTTATTCGATTTAAGACGTGGGAGACCAGATCAACCCCTTCACCAGAAGGCGGAACCACTGGGCCTTCCTGCGGCCTCTTTCCTAGTAGGTCTTCAATCTTTTCGCACCCCGAAGTTGCAAAGAGTGAAACCCCCGCAGCTCCTCTCAGAAAAATGCGCCGAGAAAGTTCATCTGAAATCTTTGACTTCATTCATCAGAAACTTTCTTACTATCACGCCAGCCCAAAAAGGCCGCGCCAATCCCAGTGAGGATCGCTACCGGCAAGACAAAGACCCAGCCAAGGATCGGGAAAATAATCATCAAGCCGAGCACAATTCCGCCACGTTTGACCCGAAGCCAAGGTTGAGCCTCATCCAAAGGATGCACCAAGCCTTTTCCAATCCTCAAACATAATCCCGCCGACCCACAAAGACCCAACAGAAAGACCAAAAGAACGACCAAAACCCCAAAAATTTTGATGGCCGGAGCGCCCCCATTCGCAATCAATAATCCTATTACGATTGAGGGAATTCCCAATCCGAGACCAATGAAAAATGATTTCCACGGCGAATTCCCAAATCGCTCACAACTTCTTTCCACTAAGCCTGGGGCTAGCCCGACCGCTCCGACCCAATAGGAGATCAAAATAACATAAAATCCTAAAATTACAAAAGTCCACAATAGGACGTCAGCCATGATCATTTCAAAAAATCTCCTTCCATATTTTTAATTGCTAGAAGAACTACGTATACCAGCAAAAAAAAGTAACACTTCATTTTAAAATCTGAGTGTTTTCCTACTTTCCGACTGCAATCACAGCTCATATCTTACCGGGGATGTTATTCAAATGCCTTCTTCTTTCCCTCATCGCTTTGATGAGTTCCCAAGCGAAACCTAAACCCAACATCGTCATCATCTTGGTCGATGATATGGGCTATGGCGATCCAGGGTGCTTTAATTCCAGATCAATGATTAGCACCCCACACATCGATTCATTAGCGCGCGAAGGCATGAAATTCACCGATGCCCACGCTCCAGGTCCTCTTTGCCACATGTCACGATACGGTCTACTAACCGGTCGTTACCCTTTCCGCACGAATGTGGGACTCTGGCCAAAGAACCCCTTGATTAAAGAGGATCAAATGACCATCGCCTCTCTGGCAAAATCACAGGGATATAAGACTTCAATGGTCGGCAAATGGCATGTCGGCTTCAAAGAAAACGGGTACGACAAACCACTCCCTGGGGGACCCGTTGACCGCGGGTTTGATTCCTACTTTGGTATTCGCGCTTCAACAGATATCCCGCCTTATTTCTACATACGGAAGAATAAAGCCGTTCACCCACCCACCGGACACATTGAGAAAGAACTCTCACCAGAACAAACTGGCTGGAATGGCATTCAGGGCCGAATGCGCCGGGCGGGTGGAATCTCACCAGATATGAATATCGATGAGGTCCTCCCAAACTTCACGGACGAAGCGGTGAAAATCATCAGGGCACATCAGAAAAAAAAGCCATTGATGCTCTACTTAGCCTACCCTGCCCCCCATACTCCTTGGCTTCCATCAGAGGAATTTCTAGGTAAAAGTAAGGTCGGTATTTATGGCGATTTTGTCATGATGGTGGATGCTCAGGTTGGCAAGGTTCTCACAGCCCTTAAAAGGGCGAACATGGACAAAGATACCCTTGTCATCTTCACATCCGACAATGGCCCATGCTGGTTCGACAAGGATGTCACAAAATATGGTCACGACTCTCAAGGAGGTCTCCGAGGCATGAAGGCAGACGCATGGGAGGCCGGGCATCGAATGCCTTTCGTAGCCCGTTGGCCCGGCGTCACCAAGCCAAACTCCACTAGCAAACAACTCATCTGCTTTACCGACTTTTTGGCCACCTTCGCCGACATTATGGGAGCTGAAATACCAAAAGAAGCAGGTCCTGATAGCTTCAGCTTTCTTCCGTCGCTCAAAGGCAAACCTTCCCTGCGAGATACCTTTGTAATGCGAGCCGGAAGCGCCAAAGTGATGACAATTCGCGAAGGTCAGTGGAAACTAATTGACGCGCTCGGATCAGGGGGCTTCAGCAGGCCAAAAAACGTAAAGCCTAAACCAGCAGGGGCTACCGGACAGCTCTATCATCTCGGAAAAGACCCCTCCGAATCTAACAACCTATTCCTAGAACACCCTGAGATCGTCAAGCGCCTCTTCTTGAAGCTGGAAGCCGTAAGAAAAGTTTCACACCGACACCTCAAATAGAATGACGCCATCCCGAAGAAATTTTCTCGCCAGCCTAGGCACCGCAGCACTCACCTCGCCTGGAGCTGCTCAAGACAAGATCGCTCGTAAAGGCCGGATCAAACAGGTGATCGCCGCGTGGCCTTTCATGGTCGGAGCTAAGTGGACACCACTAGACCTCATCTCAAATGCCAAAAAGCTAGGCATTGCTGGAGTCGAACTCTTCT
>JAKMGP010000020.1 GCA_022424905.1 Akkermansiaceae bacterium
CCTTTTAGCCTTATTTCCCGGCAAGCTTGGTCCTCGGCACCACCAACTTGCGCGCCCAGATATTCCGAAAGCGAACTGGATTACCATGATCCTGAAGCGAGAGCCCACCTGACTTCGCCTTTCCACCTTCTTGCACTGCGAATTGCGTCACGATCCCATTGTGTAATACAGTAATCGATCCCGGTTGAATCACTTTGCCGTCGGCACCCTTCTTCTCTCGAATGCAAATCACATCGTATGTTTGCCATTTACCAGGCCCACGACTCGCGTTCACCAAGGTGACACTCTTTTGATAAAGCGAGGAAGCCTGGCCGTCGGGATAGGTATCATTTTTAAATGAGTCGAGCACCTGCACTTCGGGATACCCTCCTATGAAGACGCCACTGTTGCCCCGCCCCTGACTATTCCCCTTCACTTCAGCGGGAGTGCACCACTCAATATGCCACTGGCAATCTCCCTCGACCTGATTACGGGTTTGAATCGATCCAGTTCCTCGCACCACCTCCATAAAACCATCCTTCACCTGCCAATTTGCACCATCATTTCCATCTTTTGCACGGCCCTTCCATTTCGAAAGATCACGCCCATCGAAAAAGACGATAGCATCGGATGGCACTGCTCCGGGTTTGGCATCGGTGGTGTGACCTGGAGGTGTCACGACTGCCGGGCGTTCATTCTTGACCTCTTCCTTGTTCCAACGCCCCGCGTCGGAGACAGCGACTTGAGCTTGGAGAGGAGACAGGTTAGCCAAAAAAGGAGTCAAAGTTAGAAGGTGATATTTCATAGGAACTGGATTTAATTAGGAACGATCAGGTTGATCACTCATAAATACGCCCGATTTGACTCCTGCTTTCAAGCCCGCTTTCGGAATTAGCGACTTCTCCTTAAATCGTCCTATGATGATCAACCATTCCAGTTTCACTGAATCAAAATAGATAATCGCCATGTTCACTCGCCTCCTTCTCTCTCTATTCTTCTTTCTCAATTCAGACTTACTCCCCGCAAATCAACGCTCAAAAAAACCCAATATCCTCTTTATTGCGATTGATGACCTCCGCCCCGAACTTGGCTGCTACGGATCCAAATACGCCATCACTCCAAACATCGATAAGCTAGCCTCGCGAGGCCGTCTCTTCGAACGCGCCTATTGCCAACAACCGATTTGCCACCCCTCACGCACTTCCCTCCTCACCGGAACCCGCCCTGACACCAACGGCATCACGCATAACTATGTTAAGTTCCGCGACCTCAACCCAAATCGACTCACCCTCCCGCGGCACCTTCGCGATCACGGATACCAATGCTACAGCTATGGGAAAATCTTCCACCGGTCTAACGCCGATATTGAAGAATCATGGTCCGGAAAAGCCAAACTTGGTCGCCTTGGGCTTCCCAAACCCGTCGGCTTTGCCTCCCCCGAAAACATCAAGCGCCGCAACGAGCAATTTAAGACAATGTTCGGGAAATATGGCGAAGCAGCCAAACGCGGCCTTGCCTCCGGCCCCGCCTACGAATCAGCCGAGGTTCCTGACACGGCCTACCGTGACGGATACAATACCGCTGGCGCAGTAGCCCACCTTAAGGAATTTGCCAAGACTCCCAGCAAACCTTTCTTTCTCGCCCTCGGACTTTACAAACCGCACTTAAACTTCGTGGCTCCCAAAAAATATTGGGACCTTTATGATCCGAAAAAACTCCCTGCGGGCACCTACACTCCGCGCCCAAAAAATGGAGCTTCGATGGGGCTTCACGCCTCTTTCGAGCTCCGAGTCCGGCAAGGCATCCCCAAATCTGGCGCGATCGATGAAGACCTTTCTCGCACTCTTTTCCACGCCTATCTTGCCTGCGCCTCTTATATCGATGCCCAAGTTGGCATGACACTCGATGCCCTGAAAGAGACTGGTCTCGAAAAAAATACCATCGTTATTTTCTGGGGCGATCATGGCTGGCACCTCGGTGACATGGGTATTTGGGGGAAAGCTACCAACTACGAAATCGCCACACGAGTCCCCTTCATCATAACAACTCCCGGCATGAATAAGCCTGGCACTCGCTCGAAAGGTATTGTGGAACTCCTTGATATCTTCCCCACCCTCTGCGAGCTCACCGGCCTTCCTAGACCCACTGGCCTAGAAGGAAAATCCATTGCTCCTCTTCTTAAGAACGCAGATGCCGACTGGAATGAAGTTGCTCTTACCCAATATCCCAACCCTGCTCTTCGCGAGTGGGCCGCCAATCCACTATCGAATGAAATGCGAGAAACCTTCTTCGGCCCCCTCATAAAGGAAGTCGAAGAACGTATCAAAAATCAAATGGGTGAAAAATGGGACCGCGACTTCTTCGAAGAACATCTCATGGCCTACGCGCTACGCACTAATCGCTATCGCTATATTGAATGGCGCGATCATCGCGACCCTAAGTCCGAGCCCATTTTCACCGAGCTCTACGACCACGAAAACGATCCAAAAGAGACCACGAACATTGCGCATGAGAGGTCTAGTATCACTCTCCAACTTGGAAAGAAAATGCGGCCAATGATCAAAAGGAAACTCCCATTTTAATCACTGAAAGCTTCGGCCTAACTTTAGATCCAATCTTAGCCACTTGTTTCCTCTTTTCTCTACATGCACAGGGAACCCCATCGATCAGACCATTTTGAATAAAAACAGCTCCAGTATTACCGCCATCATCTTAAAATTTAGAATTCTATAAGCTGAAGCGAAGGCCGAATGAGTAAAAGTCGTGTTTTATCGGTGGAACTCACGCGCAAAATCAGGTGAGATCGCAAGATGCGACCATTCCTGCTC
>JAKMGP010000042.1 GCA_022424905.1 Akkermansiaceae bacterium
GCAGATTGGTTCATCTAGGGTGCCCATCAAAGTAATGGGGTCCATTGATTTGAACTGGCCAAAGTAATAACCGTCAGCTTCTGTTTCGGTGATCGATTCAAGCAGGACGTGTTTCATAATGGTTTGACGACTTTAGGGTGGAGCAGAGTGAACCCATCAGTTTGAGTGAAGGAACATACAGGCTAGAGATGAAAATCCCATGAATCGTTTAGAAGTTTTTTGTGAATTGGGGAAGATTTCAAGCAGTTAGAAATTCTTGTCGCCGATGATTGGGAGAGTCGTGTTCTTTTTTGGCAGGAACAGCGGGGAAGAGCCGTAAAAATACCCCGATGAAACTTCTCCTTTGTTTGCTCCTGATGGTTGTGCCGGCGCTCTCAGCGATTCCCCGGCCTTTGGCAGGGTCAGTAAGAGACTTACGAAAAGAGATCGACTTTGAGCGAATCGGGGAATTTCACTTGGGACCAACCGGAGCAATGGGCTGGATGCACGTGAGCCGGAATTCCATGACGGCGGAAGCGCGGCAGATCCTGATTACCAAGGTGGAGGCTGGATGTCCGGCGGAAGGAGTGTTGCAAGAAGGTGATCTCATTCTTGGGGTGAATGGGAAGCTATTTTCCGAAGATCCCCGCAGATCTTTGGGGCGTGCCATCATTGGAGCAGAATCTGAAGAGGGTGGGGGTTTGCTCGATTTAATTCGCTGGCGTCAAGTAGAAGGCGAGACCCCAAGGCGGGGCAAAGAAGAAAAAGTTGTAGTTAAGCTGCCGGTGCTTGGAACTTTTTCCGAGACCACTCCTTACGAGTGCCAAAAATCTGTTCGAATCTTAGATCAAGCTGTAGCTCGTTTATTGGACCAAAAAGATTGGGGAAGATTTGGAGATAAGGCTCTGGCACTTTTGGCAACGGGAGAGAAAAAATATCATCCTCTCGTTCGCGATTACCTCCACGAGGCAAAATTCGCAAAGCCCGATCTCAAGATCAGTTTAAACGACGGCGGGTTGGTGTGTTGGGGGTACGGTTATCACAACTTGCTTCTGACCGAGTACTTCTTAGCTACGGGTGATGAGTATGTTCTTCCGGCGATTCGCGAGTATGCCGTTAAGATTTCCATGGGGCAAAGCAGTGCAGGGACATGGGGACATGGCTTCGCCTGGAAGGTCACAAACGGGGGCGAGATTCATGGACGATTGCGTGGTTATGGTGCTCTCAATCAGGCCGGGTTGCCCTGTTTCCTTTCTCTCATTCTTTCCAAAAAGTGTGGCATTGAACATCCTGAGGTCGATGCGGCTATTGCTCGGGCTTCCGAGTTTTTTGAATGTTTCGTGGGGCATGGCTCTATCGGTTATGGGTTCCACCGGCCGAGCCTTGAGATCCATGCGAATGGCAGTAATGGAATGTCAGGAAATGGCAAAAATGGAATTGCGGCGGTGGCTTTTCGTCTCCTCGGGAATGATAAAGCGACACACTTCTTTTCGCGTCTCACTGCTTCGCTCTCCAATACGATGGAGTACGGCCACAGTGGAAATTCCTACAGTTACTTTTGGGATGTTCTTGGGGCAAATTGCGGAGGACCAAAACTTGCCACAGCTTTCCTTAAGGAGATCGATTGGTACCATGCTCTGACGCGAAAGCCGGATGGTCGTTTTGTGTATCAAGCGCTTGGAGGAATCTATGGAAAGGGGCTTCTTGATCCTACGGCGGCGCAAGTCCTCATCGCGAGCATGCCACGCCGGACGCTCTTTCTCACCGGAAAAGAGATGGGTGAAAAACCATTACTCAACAAACAGGAGATATCAGAAACCATCGCGGCCGGGAAATGGCGTTTGGCTGACCCCGCCTCATTGAGTGCTGAAGAGCTTTTTTCTCACTTGGATTGTTGGTCTCCGATAGGACGTGAATGGATTGCTAAACATCTCGGAACTTTGGAGGGCAATCATACGCCGCGTTTGATCAAACTACTGAAGAGTGAGAAAGCCGAAGCACGGGCTGGAGCTTGTTCAGCGCTGGGATACCAGGGCGAAAAGGCGGGTGCCGCGGTTAACCTTCTCGCAAAAGCGCTCACCGACGAGCCGATCGTGGCCATTCCAGCAAGTTATGCCTTAGCTCGGATCAGCAAGCCGGCGGCTCAAGTGATGCCTCAGATTTTACGAGCGGTCTTGGATCGTAAAGAAGGTGGTGAGATGCGGCCCATTCATCAGGCGATGGCTTTTGGATTTGGATACAATCCCGGCCGTGTTGCTCCGCTCTATTTTGACGGACTCTTGCCTGGTTTAGCTGAGGAAGGGAATCCGTTGGAGGGAGTTGATCGGAAGCTCTTGCATCCGGCTCTCGCAAAACTTCTTAAAGATCCAAGTGGCCGAACCCGAGGAGGAGCTGCGTATGCTTTTACTCATTTTACGCGGGAGGATCTCGCCGCGATGGCGCAGGAGGTTTACGATGCAATCACAAAGCCTGCGCCGCACTATCGCATGTTTAGTGACGATGCTCGCCAGCATGCGCTTAGCCTCTTATCAAGATACCGAATTGAAGAGGGGATTTCTCTGACCATCAATTCTTTCGATCTTAAGGATTGGGGTTCAGGAATGCGTCTCCCTCATCGTTGGGAAACTCTGAAATCTTATGGTGGAAGCGCAAAACCTTATCTTTCGCAATTGATAGCTTTGCGTGAAAATTTCAAGGAAGGCAGTGAAAATCGCAAGTCACTTGAGGAGGTGATTGGAACCATCGGAAATGATCAGAATGCTCCAGTTTTAGAGAGCTTGCATACTCTTGTGGATGAACAATTGGCGCGTGACCTCGCTTTGTTTGGAAGTAAAACTTTAGAAGCGACAGCCTGCAGATCGTTGATTAGAGAGAACACAGGCCAATCGTTTTATCAGGCTGCTTGCTTGCGGCGTTTGGTCTTTCTGGAAGAGAAAGGTGCCCGGAAGGATGTTGAGCAAGCAGGGAAGTCAAAGGACGAGATTTTGCGGGCAGCGGCAGAAAGCTTGCGAGTAAAAAAAGGGTGGTAGGTTACCCTTCGTTTTAAGACGAAGTTAGAATTTCTTTGATCACCGCGCCATGAACGTCCGTGAGGCGGCGTTCGATTCCGTTGTGATAAAAGCTCAGTCGTTCGTGATCGAGACCAAGGATGTGGAGGATCGTGGCGTAAAAATCATAAACTGTGGTGACTCCTTCCATGGCCTTGTGGCTGAATTCATCAGTCGCACCATAGCTAAAAGGAGCTTTTACTCCGGCTCCGGCCAACCAGGCGGTGAAGCCATCGGGATTATGATCACGACCACTCGCGCCCTTTTGAAACGTAGGCATACGGCCGAACTCAGAACAGAAAACGACGAGAGTGTCGTCGAGTAAACCTCGGACCTTAAGGTCTTTTAGAAGGGCCGCGGTGGGTTGATCGAGAACGGGCCCGTGAATGTCGTATTGCTCTTTGATTTTCTTGTGGCCGTCCCAGTTGCTGACACCCTCTCCGCCGGTTTGATAGGCCCCATTGAAAAGTTGGACAAACCGTACTCCCTTTTCGATGAGGCGGCGCGCAAGAATACAGTTGCGTCCGTAGGCGGCGCGGAGGTCCAATATTTTGTTTCCTGATTCGTCTGCGCCATACTCTTTCAGAATGTAATCCGGCTCGCTGCTTAACTCTGTCACTTCGGGAATACTCAGCTGCATTCGGGCTGCTAATTCGTAACTCGCGATGCGGGCCTCGAGCTGGGAGTCGCCGACATGATTCTGAAGGTGGCGATGGTTTTGGCGTTGAAGAAAGGCTCGGGTGGCGGCGTCAGTGGTGCCTGTGAGCCCATTTGGAGTGGCGAGATTTCGCACAGCCTTGGCGGCATTAAAGCTGGTTCCCTGAAAAGCTGCTGGGAGGAAACCGGGGCCCCAGCAATTCACGCTCGACTGGGGAGTGCCACGGACATCGGGAATCGCGACGTAAGCGGGAAGGTCCTCAGCTTCACTGCCGAGAGCATAGGTTGTCCAAGCTCCGGCACTGGGGAAACCATCCAGAGTGAAGCCGGTGCACATGAAGTTTTCGCCAGGTCCATGGGTATTGGTTTTCCCAGTCATACCGTGGAGAAAACACATCTCATCAGCGAGAT
>JAKMGP010000069.1 GCA_022424905.1 Akkermansiaceae bacterium
CGTTGACGTGTGCTTTGTCGACGGCGGCGTGGTGGCCGATTTCGTCTGATTCGCCGTAGCTGACGCCTCCTTTAATTCCGCCGCCCGCCATCCAGGTGGTGAAACAATGCGGGTTATGATCACGACCCGGTTTTTGAGATTTCTGGGAAAGCGGAAGTCTGCCAAATTCGCCGCCCCAGATGACGAGGGTGTCCTTTAGTAAACCACGCTGTTCAAGGTCGGTGAGTAGTCCGGCAATGGGAGTGTCGGTTTCGCCAGCGAATTGGCTGTGGTTGCCTTGGATGTCGTTGTGGCCATCCCAGCTCCGCTGGTTGGCCATACCACCGGAGTAGATTTGAACGAAGCGAACACCTCGTTCTACCATGCGGCGGGCAGTGAGACATTGGCGCGCGACGTGGTCGCAGCGTTTTTCGTCAATTCCATAAAGTTTTTTGATGTGCTCGGGCTCTTGTTCGATGTCGAAAGCCTTCGGGGCAGCGGTCTGCATGCGGTAGGCAAGTTCGAAACTTTTGATACGCGCCTCTAGTTCGGCATCGCCGGGGCGGGTTTCGAGATGTCCGCCGTTGAGTTTTTTAAGGAGAGCGAGCTGTCGAGTTTGTTGAGCATCATCCATATGGGCTGGGCGATTTAGATTGTCAATTGGATCACCCTTGGGTTTAAGCCACGTCCCTTGATAAACGCTTGGAAGGAATCCTGCTCCCCAGTTAGCGGCGGCTCCTTTAGGGAGGCCACGATTGAGAGGATCGGACATGACGACGAAGGCGGGAAGGTCGCGGCTCTCGCTACCGAGGCCATAGGTGACCCATGAACCGAGGCAAGGATTACCCATTCGAGGGAGGCCGGAGTTCATCATGAAGAGGGCCGGGCTGTGGTTGTTCGACTCGGTGTAGCCGGAGTGGATAAAAGCCATTTTATCAACGTGTTCCCCAAGCTTGGGAAAAATGGACGAGACCATTTTTCCGCACTGTCCGCGTGGGGTGAATTCAAAGGGCGACTTCATAAGTGGCCCTACCGAGTTGGCAAAGAAACCGGTGTTTTTATCGAAGCCCTTGAGCTCCTTACCATCCAATTTTTCTAGCTCTGGTTTGTAGTCCCAAGTGTCCACTTGGCTGGGGCCTCCATTGATGAAGAGCCAGATGACTGACTTTGCCTTCCCAGGAAAATGGGCGATTTTGGGGGCAAGTGGATCGCTTGTTCCAAGGAGTCCTTCGTCTGCGAGGAGCGAGGCGAGACCGAGGCCTCCGAATCCTGCTCCGGCTTTTTGCAGCCAATCACGTCGGGTATAAAAATCGGTGGGGTTCATGGAAGGTAGATGAATTCGTTGAGGCTAAGCATGACCTGACAAAGGTCGGCGAGTGCGAGTTGAACGGCGGTTTTATCTTTGGGGTAAGAGGCCGATTGGGAGTCAAAGAAGGCGCGGCTGCTAGTGAGTTCGGGCGGGGTCGGTTCGCGGGTGAGAGTTCGAAGGTAGAGTTGGCGAATAGCCTCGTCGGGTTGGTTGGCGTCCAGGTTTTGCGCAAGTCCGTGAGCCCATTTGACAACTTGTGGGTTGTTCATGAATAGAAGAGCTTGGGGTGCGATGGTAGTGCTTGGCCGGCTGCCTTGGCTGACGAGAGGCTCAGGTTGATCAAAGACCTGCATGATAGGAATGAGGCGGCTTCGTTTGATCATAAAGTAGATACTGCGGCGGCGATGACTTTCGTCGAGAGTTCCTGGGCCAAACATAGTGGTGTCGAGCTGGCCGGAGGCTGCGAGGATGGAGTCACGGATCACTTCTGCTTCGAGGCGTCGTGGGGTAAAGCGCCAGAGAAATTTGTTGGTGGGGTCAATGGCGGCTTTCTCTTTGGACGGTTCGCTGCTTTGGAGCCAAGTTGCACTCAGGAGAATCTCTCGATGAAGTGCCTTGATGTTCCAGCCGCTGCTGATGAGTTTTTGGGCGAGGAAATCGAGGAGTTTTGGATGGGTTGGGAGTGCCCCTTGAAGTCCGAAGTCATTCGGAGTAGCAACGATCCCTTTTCCGAAGTGATGGTGCCAGAGTCGGTTGACAGCGACACGGGCGAGAAGGTGGCCCGCTCCATTCTCCGAGTCGGTAATCCAATTGGCGAGACTGCGTCGGCGATAGCTGGTACGGGTCCAGTCAACGGGTGGCTCTTCTTTCCAATGATTTCCGGATTTACCGTTTCTCATGAGGATCTGAAGGTAGTTTGGATTAGCAATTCCCTTTTTTTGTTTAGGGTCGCCGCGGCTAAGAAAGTGTGTCTGTGGATAAAAGTGGGGAAAACCTCGGCCGTCTGCATGGTGCTTGGTTGGACTGAATCCTTCACTGGTGACTTGGACTTTTGCGTTTAAGGATTGGGGTTTGGAAGTCAGCGATTTGCTTACGGCATCATTAAGTTGGTTCCAGCGGTGATCGCTTTGCCTAAAGAGTGGAAGGAGCGATTTACGGTGCTCTTCGGTGAGACGTCCCGTCAAAAGACCTTTGAGGGCCTTTTCTATTTGAAAATTTTTGCCTTCGCCGACGTTGACTGGTGGGGAGATTTTATCGCTGATCGAGATACGAAACCGCCCGAGGCTGTGCTGGCTGTTGGTGTGAAACCTAAGCTGGAATTCGAGTGTTGTGTTTTCCCCGATCGTGAGGGGGTCGGAAAGTTTGAACACAGCCGCTTGGTCCTTACCGATTCCTCCGAGATCAACGGCCCATCCGGTGCTATTAGGATCGGAGTCGAAGGAGGAAACTGCGGATAAATTGGTCTTGTTTTGTTCGTGAGTGGCTTGAGCTGAGATGATCTTGATGTCTTGCTCCTTCTTTCCAGGTGAGCTGGCGACCATCTTGAGATCAGTCAGAGAAAAGTTTCCATTACTGGCGCGTCCGGGACCTTTGCCTTTCATGGAGGTATGAGTGAGTGCTTCGATACGGAGGAAACGAATGGTTTGAGCGCCGGGGTTTGTTGTGAGGGTATAAGTCTCTTTCGCCGGAGCTTTCCCTGAAGCGAGAATGGCCCCATCAGTCTGCGGAGTGAGAGTGGTGACAGCTTGATCGGAGGTTGTTTTGACGAAGTTCAGGCTGCTCCAGTCGCTGGTCGCGAGTTTTTCGGGTGTCTTGCTCTTGAGCCACTGGTGGAAGGCTTTGGTCGTATCAGGAAGGTTTTCGTAGGTTGTGAGAGCTTCTTGGAGGGCTTGGTGGGAAGATTGCCATTTCTTAAGTGAAGCAATGTAAGTGTCGGAGTTGAGCGGGATGTCGACCTCGCTGCGGATTGTCGAAGTGAAGACTGAGACGAATTGGTAATAGTCTTTAACCGGTATTGGATCGAATTTGTGATCGTGGCATCTTGCGCAACGGATCGTAAGGCCTAGCATAGCGGTGCCGGTCGTAGCGGCCATATCATCGAGTTCGTCATAGCGAGCGCTCTCAAATTCTTTTTCGGTGAGCTGGGTCGGAAAGACTCCGGCGCCCATAAATCCAGTGGCCATCATAGCGAGAGGGTTGGATGGTGCAATTTCATCGCCGGCCAGTTGCCAGCGGATGAATTGATCCCAAGGCATATTGGAGTTGAGGGCCTTGATGACGAAGTCGCGGTAGTGGTAGGCAAACTTACGGTCGTAGTCTTGCTCGAAGCCATGGCTTTCGGCAAAGCGGGCAGCATCGAGCCAGTGGCGTGCCCAGCGCTCTCCGTAATGAG
>JAKMGP010000097.1 GCA_022424905.1 Akkermansiaceae bacterium
GAAAAAATCTTGTCCATGTTTATGCCCTCACTCACTTCGCCCTTGATGCTTTGATAGAGACGAAGGGCTTTATCGTAAACATCTCATCAAAGGTCCCTGAAACGGGACAAGGAGAAACTTCGGGCTATGCAGCTTCAAAAGGAGCGATGAATGCTCTGACGCGTGAATGGGCTCTTGATCTTGCGGAATTTGGAATCCGGGTAAATGCGGTAGCTCCCGCAGAAGTGCTGACACCAATGTACGAAACTTGGGCGCAGGGAAAAGAAGATCCCGAGGGCTTTTTGACGGAAGTTTGCGAGCGAATCCCTTTAGGCCAAAGAATGACGAGCGCGGAGGAAATTGCGAATACGGTCGTTTTTTTGGCTTCCAGGAAATCTGGCCATACCACCGGTCAGATTCTTTATCCTGATGGCGGCTACGTGCACCTCGATCGTTCATATTAGAACGATCTAAAATTAAGGGTCAAAAACATTGAACTCGTGAGAGTGAGATTACGAGAAAGTCGCTTGCTCGTTTTACCTATTTTCTTAATTTGTGACGGGTTGCAATTTTTCGGGCTGAGGTCAGAATCCCCGCAAATGATCGTTCTACTGTCACCCGCTAAGTCGTTGGACTATGAATCGCCGCTTTTGAGCAAACGTTCCACGAAGCCGCGTTTCATTGAGAATTCCGCCGAACTGATTTCGCAATTACGGAAACTTTCGGTAGGGGATGTGAGTCACTTGATGTCGATCAGTGCTAATTTAGCGCAGTTAAATCATGATCGTTTTGCGACCTGGGAGACTGAATTCACCAAACAAAACTCCCGCCCTGCAATTCTCGCTTTCACTGGCGATGTCTACCAGGGGATGGACCTAGATCAGTGGGATAAGGTGGATTTTGATTTGGCGCAGAAGCGGATTCGAATTCTTTCTGGCCTATATGGCGTGTTACGACCATTGGATTTGATGCAACCTTATCGTCTGGAAATGGGAACAAAGTTCACCAACAGAAAAGGAAAGAATCTCTATGAGTTTTGGGGTGATTCGCTGACGAGGTCCTTGAATGCCGATCTGAAAAAATCGGGATCTGATTTTGTGGTCAATCTTGCCTCGAACGAATATTTCTCAGCAGTCAAAAAAAAGGATCTTAATGGAGAGCTTATCACGCCGGTTTTCAAAGATGAAAAGAATGGAACATTTAAAATCATCTCATTTTTTGCTAAGAAGGCGCGGGGAATGATGGCAGATCATATCATACGCAACGGAGTCACTAGTCCGAAGGACTTACAGAAATTTAAAACTGCCGGTTATCGTTATTCCAAGCAAGATTCTGACGAATCCAAGCTTGTGTTCCTTCGCAAAGAAGGTGCCGCTTAACTAGTTGACGTAGGGACGTGCCTGTTTGATGGAAATCTTACCTGCCTCGGTGATTTTAAATTCGATCTCCATCGCGAAATTTCTATTGAACCGTTCGTTGTAGAGCGTTTTGAAGCGCGCATTGACGATTTGTAAATCCTCTACAAGATCCAGGACTTGACGCCGAGTGAGGACGGTTTCGCCCTCGGGGACTTGGTTGGAGTAACGAATATACTGGATCTCGAATTGGGAGTTCCCGAAAAGCTTGGCAGCGAGGAGTTCTTCTGGCGTGGAGTTGTCTTCGGGGTTGGTGACAAGATTTTCTCCGGCCTGAGCATTGAAGTAGTAGCCTTCCCAGTCTGGGTCAAAGATGTTTTTCGCGACGGCGACGCCGTTGGCTTGCTCGTTTTTCTGATTGGGGTGAACGAGGATTCCCATGGCGGAAGAGAGGTGATTGATACGATAAAATTCGCGTTCTTCGTATGCGCGGTAGTTCCAAAGGCTGGCCCAGACTTGTTTGACGCTTTTGCTGATATGGCCCTCGTTGGCCTTATGGGTAAATGAGTCGTAAAGACCAGCACCATTGAAGCTGGTGGTGTCCTCGGCGTTGGCGCTGGAGCGAAGGCGCGGGGTGATGTCAGGGGGGAGATTGTTTTGAAGTTCGGTCAGTTCTTGATACATCCATGTTGGCATGGTGCTTTTATTTTGAATGCGATCGCGGAAGTTGGCTAAAAGTGATTCCCGAAGTGCTGGATTACTTTGAAAGTCCGCATTAGAGATCATCGCCGCCACTTCCGGGTAGAAGCGATTGTGAATCATGAATTCGTGGTAAAAATGGAAGGGAATTGCAAAGCCATCGGGAGCGTTGTTCGGAAAAAGTCGGCGCAACTCAGCAACGTTGGCCGCCTTTCCCCCAAAGGAATCGCTCTCGGAGAAAGCGACCCTTGAGCGTGCTGTGATTTTTGTTACACTGAGATCCCGGGGTGGGGACGATGATTGGGGGGGGCGGATTGACTCAAAGTAGTCCTCGACTTCATCTTGGGTTGCAGCGCGTATTTCGAAACCTTCTGCAGAAACTCGGTAGTAGATATTTTGACCTATGAGAGGCGCAATTTCGGGGTGGTTGGCGGCGTCTTCAATGTAGGAGTTTGGAGTGTCGTTTTGTTGGGCCTTGAGATTGACGTGCGAGAGTGGAGTCTGGGGAACTTCAGTGATAATGCCAGAGACATAAGTAAGGTCGTTTGGAAGATTCTTAAAGATAACAATGTCGCGGGCGGAAAGGGTTTCCGTTCCGGTTGAGGCAACAAGGCGTCCGAACGCTTCTTGTTGATTCATGGGCTGGTAGGTGGTGCTGGAGAAGAGATCGTCGGTCTCGATTGTATGAATTGAAGAGGCATCGTAGCGGGCTTGGTTCGCCTTTTGGAGTTGGCGCTGGGTTTCGCTGGGGGCGTGGTAGGCAAGGCGGGAGATGAAGGGAGCATTCTTTGCGATTATTTCGTAAGCCAATTTGATCCATTCGAAGGCAACGGGATCGGTCGGCCAGAATTCTAGGGTGTAAATTCCTTTCGAGCCATCGGGTGCAATGTAGTTATCGTGCGAGACAAGGGACCCGGCGAGATTTTGGCGATTTACGGCGCTAATATAGGTGTTGCGCGTGAACTCGTTATAGTTCCTGGGGAAATTAAGAACGTTGATGGCGAAGTCGTAGTGATGTTGGTTTCGATTGATATTAAAAAAGTAAAGTTCGGGCTTAGTGCGAATGTTTGTAATGAGGAATTTAACTTCCCTTACATTTTGAGCTCCGGGAAAATTGTCGCGCTTGGAGAGAGAGTTGTAGTTTTCCTCGGTGGCAAGAAAGATGTTGCCATCTCGGGTAGAAATGGGGTCGGCGGCATTGAGGCCATGCCGGAGTGCGAGCTCGGCGATATCACTACGCCCATCGCCATCGGAGTCCAACGAGAACCTGTTGGAAATTCGCTCAAGTTTGTAAAACCCGTTGGGCCGGGGTAAGACAGAGTCGCTAAGAACTGCCAATTCGTTTCCAGACGACTGGAGGTCGACGGTTTCCCATGTGTTGAAGTCCCGTGACCGGAGCAGGCGAAAGTAGTGGGAGGGAGAAGGTTGGGAGCTGACCTCAAATTTCCCATGCGCTCCGAGCGAAATGTCCTGCAGAACCTGCCCTGAAAGGGTGGTGATGAGGAAGAGAGACAGAAAAACGCTTTTCATAGTGACAGTGCAAGAAGGACCCGAAAAGCCTTCGGGTCAATAGGCATCCACCTTATTTTTCACCATGGCAATCAATGCGAGATCCGAGGCGCAGGTAGATTCTCCCATTCGCGATTGCCGGGGTGGCGTCGCTCCACTCGGATTCAGGGCCGGGGGAGAGGCTGCAACGTGATAATTCATCGTAGCCATCGGAAACATTGGCGGTGATCAATTGGCCTTCGCGTGAAAGGGCAATGAGCTTGCCATCGGCGATGATGGGTGAGGCATAAAAATTAGCCTGTAATTTTTGGGACCACACGACTCTACCTGATCTGGCCTCAAGCGCGGTTAGCACTCCGCCATCGGACAAAGCGAAAACCGTTTTGCCATCTGAAACAGGAGTTGGGACGTAAGGGGTTTTTCCTTTCATATGCCATGCGATTTCAGCGGCTTTTCCTTTTTCGGAGGGTGGGCGGACAGCAAAATAGACTCCGTTTTTACAGCCAACGGCGATGAGGGCTTCTTTGCTGGTTGATCCAGCGAGAACATTGATGGGGGAAACAATCGTTCTTTGTTTCATCGTGCCGGGAAGCGACCATTTCTCCTTGCCGGAAGTGAAATCGAGAGCGACCACTCCATGTGCTTGGCTCGCGAAGACCACTTCGAACCCGGTTGAGGTTTTGTAAACTAAGGGAGTGATGTAGCTGGTTTTTTCACCGCTTCCCTGAAGCTTTGTTTTCCAAGTCACCTTGCCGGACTTTGCAGAAATGGTAGCGATGAATCCGTCGTCCATGTGAATATGGGCGAGAACAATTTGTTCTTGGTGAATGACTGGTTGGAGGCTGAATCCGTGTTGGGTTTTGACCTTGCCGATTTCGTAATCCCAGAGCTTGGTTCCGGAATGGTCAAAGGCAGAAAGCATGGCTTTGTTATCGGTTCCGTTGAACCAACTGATGACGACGGTGTTGTCATTCACCGCGGGGCTGGCAGCCGCGGTGTTATTGAATCGATGGAGATGGTAATCTCCCACGGCGAGAGGTTTACTCCACAGGGTTTTTCCTGACTGGGTATCGAGGCAGAGTAGAGCGACGGTTTTCGTGTCGCGGTTTTCACTGGTAACGAAAAGTTTGTCTTTCCAGATGACAGGGGAACTGGAACCTGGGCCAGAGAGCTTGGCTGACCACAAGAGGGTGTTTTCTCCGAGCTCGATCGGAATTTTGGCGGAGGAAACTCCGGTGCCGTTTTCGCCTCGGAAACGGGGCCATGTATCTTGAGCAAACGAGGAGAGGGCGAGGAGGGCGGAAAGAATACAGAGTTTCATGGGGAAGGGAGAGAGATGTGTTTGGTCAGGTTTTAGGCAAGACGGATGAAATATTTTATGCCTCGCGGTGATCTCGCATGACTTTCAAGGGGTCTTTTTTTGAGTCTACGAAGATCTGGCAAGAGTTTAGACAATATTGTGGAATATTGTCACGACTTCCTCTGGTTGCGATCTTGGCAGGGAGCCTTCTGTGTGATCTTGTTTCGTTGTGAAAATCCCCTTGGTGCTCTCTATTGTCTTGATCGCTGTGTTCTTTGCCGCCGGGGCAGGGAAAGAAAACGAGACGACGCTTCGCGTTGCGACTTTCGATCTTGATGTGACACCGCCGGTGGGCTCAGCAATGGCTTATACGATGGTGGGAAAGGATCCCGAGCTTTCGTTGAGATGCCGGGGTGTCGTTATTTTAGGGTCCGGCAAACCAATTGTGATGTGCGCGATCGATTGGATTGGAGTTGCCAACGAAGGCTATGATCAATTTCGGGACGCCTTAGCAAAGGCTGCGGGCACGACACGTGACCGGGTGGCTCTTCACGCGCTCCATCAACACGATGCGCCGGGGTGTGATTTCACAGCGGAAAATTTGGTAAAGAAATTTGGACTTAAGGGATATGAACGGACGAAGGGAGATTTTCATAGAGAGGTGATTGGGCGGGCTGCAGCGGCTGTCCGGGAGTCACTCCCTAAGGCTCAGAAAGTGACTCATTACGGGTGGGGTGAGGCTGCGGTGGAAAAAGTGGCCTCGAATCGTCGAATTTTGGGGCCCGATGGAAAAGTGAGAGCGGTTCGTTACACGACAACGCGTGACCCCGCGCTGCGAGCGGAGCCGGAAGGCACGATTGACCCGGATGTGTCGTTGCTTTCGTTTTGGAGTAAGAAGAAGCCCGTAGCAGTGCTAAGTTATTACGCTTGTCATCCTCAAAGTTATTATCTCACGGGGACGCCGAGTCCGGACTTTCCGGGCATTGCGAGATTCATGCGGGGGCAGGGGGTGCCCGACGCCTTGCATCTTCACTTCAACGGAGCGGGTGGAAATCTCGGGGCTGGGAAATACAACGATGGGAATAAGGAGAACCGCATGATTCTGGCAAATCGGATGGCTGAGGGGATGCTTAAGGCGTGGAATGCGACCAAGAAGTGGGAGGTTGGCCCGGATGGAATTCGGTTTGAGGTTGAGAAAGTGCGGCTCCCTCTGGCCAATCACCTTAAGGATGAAGAAAAAGTAATGGAGGCCCTTAAAAATCAGCCGGGACGTGGGTATTTTGCAAACGTGGATCAGGCGGCTTTCATGCTTCGTCATAAGGCTGGAAACCAAATTGATGTCTCATGTCTGTCCGTTGGGGATTCCCGGGTTCTGCATATGCCGGGCGAGTTGTTTGTGGAGTATCAACTCGAGGCAAAGGCAATGCGTCCCGATCTTAAGGTTGCGATGGCGGCGTATGGTGAATATGGCACGGGCTATATCGGGACAGAAATTGGCTACAAGGAAGGAGGGTATGAGACCAGCCCATCGGCCAGTGCCGTAGGTCCAGGGTCGGAAAAAATTCTTACCGCAGCGATGAAAAAGTTGCTATCAGTGAAGTCTTGGAAAAAGCAAGGACAGGCAGGCCCGAGGTCTCCCAAAGAGGCGATGGCAGGTTTCGAAACTCGTCCTGATTTTGAAATGCAATTGGTCGCTACCGAGCCCCAGATACACGAGCCCATCGTGCTGAGTTACGACGAAAATGGGCTAATGTATGTTGCCGAGTATCTCAAGTTTCCGTCTCACCATGGGAAGAGTGACGGGCCAGATGGCTGCATCCGTTTGCTCAAAGACGAGAATGGCGATGGGCATTACGAGACAGGTGGAATTTTTGCGGAAGGGCTGGAGTGGCCGACCGGGATTTGTTGCTGGGATGGTGGTGTCTACGTCGTTGCGGCACCAGATCTTTGGTATTTGAAAGATACCAACGGGGATGGTCGGGCGGATCATCGGGAGAAGATTTTCACGGGGTTTGGTTTTCGAAATGACGAAGGAACCGCGAACAATCTGATTTGGGGGTTGGATCATTGGATATATGGTGCGGGATCAAATAGTGGTGGTGAGATTAAGAGTCTCGTGCAGCGTGATGCAAAAAACGTTTCGATCCGGGGAAGGGACTTCCGATTTCATCCAAAGACCCGCCAGTTTGAGGCGATCCCGGGGTCTGAGCAGTTTGGGAATGCCATCGATGACTGGGGAAATCGGTTTCTGAGCCAGAATTCTAAACCGGCAGTAAATGTGGTGCTTTCCTCGGAAAGTTCGAAGAGGAATCCTTTTCTCCCGGTTCCTTCGGCCAAGGTCGATTTGTGGAAAGATCCTACGATTTATCGTGCGAGTCGAATTGAGGATTGGCGATTGGCCCGAACGAAGCTTCGGCTTGCGGAGAAACGGAGCTATCCAGCCCCTTCAGTATCTCACGACGTTTTTAGTGGATGCTCAGGATTACAGATCTACCGGGGAGCGGTTTATCCGAAAGAGTTTCGGGGGAACTTGTTTGTTGGTGACGTTCAGGGAAATCTCATTCATCGGCGAAGTTTGGATCCACAGGGGATGACTTTTACGAGCGAGCGGACAGAGCTCAAAAGCGAGTTTTTACGATCGAAGGACAATTGGTTTAGGCCTGCAAATTTGGTAAATGCGCCTGATGGGACGCTGCATGTAGTGGATATGTATCGCGAAACAATCGAGACCCCAGATTCGATGGTTGAGGAGATTTTTGAGATGGTTGATTTTCGTTCGGGGCGGGAATTTGGTCGGATTTATCGATTGGCTCCAAAAGGATTTGAGCCTCCTCCTCCTCCCCGCTTGGGTGAAGTCATGTTACCTGAGTTGATAAGGACTTTGGAAAACCAAAATGGATGGTGGCGTGATACGGCAGGGCGGTTGATCGTTGAAAGAGGTGGGATGGATGCTCTGCCGGGATTGCGCGCTTTGCTTCGAGAAAGCGACTGGGATGTAACAAGACTTCATGCTCTCTACGCCATTGCTGGTTTGGGGGGACTTAAAGAGAGTGATCTGAAGCTTGCTCTGACGGATGTTTCGGCTGGGTTGAGGGAGCATGGCCTTAAGCTTTATCGGAAGGATTACCCAAACCTGCGAGGGAGGTTATTTGAGCTGGCGATTGATGAGAATGTTCGGGTGAGATTTCAAGCTGCTCTCGTCCTGGGAGATTTAGGTGGTGGAGAGGCTGCATCGGCGCTTGCGAAGATGTCGATCCGAGATGCAGCTAATCGATGGATACGGTTTGCGGTGTTGAGCGCGCGGCCTGAGAATGCCCTGGCCGTTTTTAAGAATCTTGAGAGGAAGATCGATCGGAGTCCCCTTTTTGAGCCGCTTGCGTTTGTGATAGGGGCTCGTCATGAAAAAAGTGAGGTGGTCGCTTTATTGGGAATTTTGAAAGAAACTGCGTCTGATTTTCCGGTTGCTGCAGTGATGTCTAAGCTAGGAGAGGGGTTGAAGAGTTCGGGTTCCACCTTGCGTGATTATCCGAAGGCGACTGAGGTAATGGCGAAATTAGTCGAAAGAGCGCGGATGACTTTGAAAAAAGATGGGATTCCATCAGAAGAGCAAGTTGAAGCGGTGAGAATTCTGGGGCAGTCGGATGATCAAGTTGTTAGCGATCTTCACGAGCTTCTGGTTCCTTCACGGACCGTAGAAGTTCAGCAGGCGGCTCTTGCTGAGATTGCTGAATTTGGCGTGAGGTCTTCGGCGGGCAAATTAATTGACCAGTTGCCGGAGCTTTCTCCGTCGGTCCGATCCGAAGCCACTGAAGTCCTTTTGGGGCGCGATGCCTGGATTGAGATTCTTCTTGTTTCGATCGAGAAGAAGGAAATCTCCACACACCAAATCTCACAAGCCCAGCAAAAGCGGCTTTTGAAACATACCAATCCGACGATCCAGAAGCTGGCAAAAAAATTGTTTTCAGCGAAGGGGACTCCCCGTGACAAAGTTGTCCAAGAATACAAGGCAGCGCACAAGCTTTCGGGTGATGCCGGTAGGGGATTGGAGGTCTTCCGGAAGAATTGTGCAGCTTGCCATCGGCATCAAAAGGAAGGCTATGAAATAGGGCCCGATATCGCAACGGTGAAAAACAGGGGTTACGAATCGGCCCTGATTCAAATCCTCGATCCGAACCGGGAAGTTTTAGCCAACTTTGAACAGTATTTTGTAACCTTAAAAAACGGCCAAGTCGTGACAGGACGAATCGCGAGAGAATCAGGCTCTGGACTGACGTTGGTGAGGGCTGGTGGAGTCCAAAGTGAAATCCTTCGTATAAACATAAAATCGATCACGAGCACGGGGCGTTCACTCATGCCCGAGGGACTCGAGGCAGTGATCGACTTGCAATCGATGAGTGATCTTTGGGCTTTCCTCAAATCGTAGGAAAAC
>JAKMGP010000100.1 GCA_022424905.1 Akkermansiaceae bacterium
CGAGATCAATATCTAGTTCCGCAGCGGCTCGCTTGAGAAAACTCTTTCCTGAAATCAGTTCCAATTCACGATTCCAATCAATTTTATCCTCCAAGCCAAGGGGCATGATTTTGACTTCCTTTATCCTTTCGATTTCGCCTTGGGACTCGACACCTAGCGGTTCCTCCCCACAAGAGGAAAGCCACACACCAGAAGCAAAAATTACCAGCGCTTTCAAGTTCCTACTCATGACCATCATCAGGAGTCACTCCTAGGACGATATTGAACTCAGCGCTTAACTCACCTGCTTTAGAATTCGGGACAGGCTTAAAATTCACCATCAAATGTTTGGCAGGCTCGCCCATTCGTTTGATCAGAAAGTCTTTCGCATTCCCTTTTTCACCATCGATGAAACACTGGGTCGTAAGCGCACGCTTATTCTTACGATAGATAGCCACGTGTATGTGCGGGGTCCGCGGGCCATAAGGGACAGGCTTGATTGTGCGAAAATAATACCGGCCATCGCGCGAGGTCAAAAAACGACCAAATCCTTGAAAATTATCATCGCGCTTGGGGCCTGTTAGGCCGCCATCACGTGAGTGAATGTAAACCCCCTTATTATCCACCTGCCAAATTTCAACCCGAGCATTTGGGATGGGATTTCCCTTCACGTCCGTAACCTTTCCATACAGATGAGTGATGGCGCCAATTCCTGGTGTAATCGTGTCATTGATACGAACGAGATCGTTATCGGTATCCAAAGGAAGTTTGTCTGGATAAAATGGCCCCTCGGTCATTGGAGGCGTGATTGTAAGAGCTTCCGCAAAGGCGCCAGGAACAGTAAACAAAGCAGCTGAGCCAAGAGCCGCACGACGGAGAAAGTCGCGGCGATGGCAATCGGGGCAGGACGAAATTTTCATATTTTAAGATTGGAAAAATGAGAGCTTTGAGAGCTCCGAATTCGCGTTAGTCTAACACTGTGATCAAGGTCAGCAATCTCGATGTCAATTTTGAGACTCCAAGCGAAACCGTTGAGGTTCTCAAAGGGCTGGATTTTTCAGTCAAAGAAGGAGCGGCAGCTGCGGTAGTCGGCCCTTCTGGAAGTGGCAAGACCACTTTGCTCAACGTTCTGGGAGCCTTGCTCCCGCCTACTAGCGGTTCAGTCGAAATCGGCGGCCAGGACATTGCCAGATTGAAAGAAAAAGAAGCCGACCGCTTCCGAAATCAGGAACTCGGGTTCGTCTTTCAGCAACACCACCTTCTTCCACAGCTCACGGTGATGGAAAACGTCCTTACTCCCCGCCTTGCCGGGGGATGGGAGGAAAGCGAAGAGGAGACCCGAAAACGCGCAACTGAACTCCTAGAACGCGTCGGCTTAAGCCATCGAGTCAATCATCGCCCAGGTAAACTCTCCGGCGGAGAAAAACAACGAACCGCTGTCGCGCGAGCTTTGATCAATCGACCTCGCGTCGTCCTTGCCGACGAGCCGACCGGAGCACTTGACAACGCAATCGGCAACAAGATTGCCGACCTCCTCCTAGAAATCCAAAAAGAATGCGGCGTAACGCTAGTTGTAGTCACCCACGATCAGGATCTTGCCCAGCGGGTTGGTGGAATTTTTGATCTCGGGAACTGAGTCCAATCCAAAACAAAACAAGTGGCATAGACGATCTACCTGCTTTCGACCAAGCGCCCGCCTTCAATATGGCTTAATTTTAGCCAACGAGTGTGTTTGGGTAGCAAATCAGAGTGAAGGGTCGGCCACTCCACAATCACAAGGCCCTGCCGGTCTAGATAATCATCCCATCCAAGATCTAAAAGTTCGTGCTCTTCCTCTACGCGATAAAAATCGAAATGAAACACCTCTAATCGCCCCCCTAAATATTCCTGAACCAGAGAAAATGTCGGGCTCGTAACTTCTTGCTCATAACCCAAACCCTCCACAATCCCTTGTGTAAGAGTCGTTTTTCCTGCTCCGAGGTCTCCCACAAGGGCAATCACCTCACCAGCCTTCGCAATGAGGCCGATTTCGCGCCCTAGGGAGATCGTAGCAGCAGCAGCGGGCAATTTAACTGGAAAAGACAGAGACACAGCGATTTGGTAGAAAGAAGAACCCAAAAAGGCAAGTTTTGGAATTGGTCGAGCGAATGACTAATAAATCGGATTATTTTCAAAAAAACCTTGCCCGTATGGTGGGTCTGTGATGAATTCCCGCCCCGCGAAGGCCACGATTGATGTGGTTTTCCGCTTATTTTCTCAATTTTTAGCCAAACTACAACCATGGCCTACGCAATTTTCAAAACCGGCGGTAAACAATACCGCGTTCAAGAAGGTGATACGATCAGTGTCGACAAGCTTCCTGTAAGTGCTGACGAAGAGATTAAATTCCCCGAAGTTCTTCTCGTGAACGATGGTGAAAACACCAAGGTTGGAGCTCCCACCATTGATGGAGCCGGCGTCACCGCTAAGGTTATCGAGCAGCATCGCGGAAAGAAGGGCGTTGCCTTCAAATTCAAGCGTCGCAAAGGTTTCCACAAAACCATTGGTTTCCGTCATCACCTCACCAAGCTTCAGATCACCGGGATCGAAGGCTAAATTTTATTAAACCACCTACTACTTTTAAGATATGGCCCATAAAAAAGGACAGGGTTCCGTTAAAAACGGACGCGACTCAAACAGCAAGCGCCTTGGCGTGAAGAAGTTTGGCGGCGAAGAAGTCATCGCCGGAAACATCCTCATCCGCCAGCGTGGCACCAAGTGGCATCCCGGCTCTAATGTCGGTATGGGAAAAGACCACACACTCTTCGCCCTCACTGACGGTAACGTTTACTTCGATAAAAAAGGACGCCGTATCAATGTCGCCCTCGCTGACTAAAGGCGAGTCTTCTTCGTAGTATTGTATTTTTCGAAGAAAAGGCGGACCGTTTGGTTCGCCTTTTTTGTTTTGAGAAATTCTAACATTAGGTTTCGCTTTTTACATGCAACTCGTCCTTGTCGAACCTGAGATCCCTCATAATACGGGTGCCATTGGCCGGCTCGCCCTCGCCACCGGCTCAACCTTGCACCTCGTTAAGCCACTCGGGTTTTCTCTTGATGAGAAGTCAGTCCGCCGAGCTGGCCTTGATTACTGGAAGGATGTAGATCTTAAGGTCTGGGAAAGCTTTGAAGAACTTTTAGCCGCTCACCCCAATGCTCGCCTCTGGTTCCTCAGCACTAAAGGGGAGAAATCCGCCTGGAGCGTCGAATTTCAACCAAATGACTTTCTTGTCTTTGGTCCCGAGACCAGAGGCCTACCCGAAGCTTGGCTCGATGATCGAGCGATTCGCATTCCGATGAAAGGAGACTCCACCCGCTCGCTCAACCTCGCGACAGCTGTTGCGATCATCCTTTATGAGGCCGAGCGCCAGATCGGAGACCTCGCGTAGCACCCCATATAGAGATCCTCACAACTAGAGATAGGATAACTTGTGCCCTGTCTCTTATTTTGAAAGAGCCGAGAGTGCCACAAGACTAAATTGCCATCCTCCCTCAAACATTAAGGTTTTCTTGTGTAGTTTATTGTGCGAAAATTACACACATGGCTACTAATCTTGATATCGCACAAGAATTACTTGAAGAAGCTGTAAAAATTGGAAATCACCGGAGCAAGAGAGCAGCAGTGGAAGCTTCCTTAAAGGAATACATCAGTCGGCGAAAACAACAGGAGGTTACAAGACTCTTCGGGAAGATTGATATCGATGAAAGCTACGATCACAGCGCTGGAAGGAGGTCATCATGGGAGTGATTGTCGATACGTCCGTCTGGTCCTTGGCTCTCCAGCG
>JAKMGP010000108.1 GCA_022424905.1 Akkermansiaceae bacterium
GGAAAGTGCCTTCGACCGCTGCACCGCCCTGACGAGTATCACGATTGGTAATAGCGTCACCAGTATCGGGAATGATGCCTTCCGTAACTGCACCAGCCTGACGAGCATCACGATCCCTGATAGTGTCACCAGCATCGGGGCTTCTGCCTTCGCTAAATGCAGTAGCCTGACGAGCATAACGATCCCTGACAGCGTCACCAGCATCGGGGAAAGTGCCTTCGACCGCTGCACCGCCCTGACGAGTATCACGATTGGTAATAGCGTCACCAGTATCGGGAATGATGCCTTCCGTAACTGCACCAGCCTGACGAGCATCACGATCCCCGACAGCGTCACCAGCATCGGGGATGATACCTTCGATGAATGCACCAGCCTGACGAGTATCACCTTCATGGGTGCCGCTCCTACCGTGGGTAAAAGCGCATTCTCAAACACGGCAGACGGGGCTGAAGCTTTTGTGACGGTTGAGGCTCTTAGCTCTTTTGGCGTTGTTGACGCTGACTGGAATGGTCTCTTAATCCAGTTGAGAGATGACACTACAAATCCCGCTCCGTCGCCCGAGATAAGGACAGCGATCGAATTCTCTTTTAATACAGTGAATGGCGTAAGCTACCGCATCGAAGCCTCTACAGATCTTATCAACTGGGAAATGATTGAAACTGCAATCATCGGTGAAGGTATCCGAATTGATCGCTTTTACAGCACACGCGATCAGCCCAATCGTCACTTCCGTGTGAAGACAAACTAAGGTCTAGCTTTTGAGGGTTTAAGAATATACCCCCAACGCTCCCACCATGCGCACGCTACTGCTATTCCTAAGCCTCTTTATCCTCACGGGATGCAAGGAGTCTACACAGCCGAAAAACACCCCTCAGAAGCCGTCTGAGGCCCCTACAGAGGCTTCTGTGGAATGCATCACAGAGGAACACGTTGCGGCTGATTTCGCCAACCTCTTGGCACCGCTAATCGATCCCGCAAAGCTAGACACACTCAAAGGAAAAAGAGCCGCCACACCACGATTGCGTAAAGCCTGCTACTGGCTCCAGATGGCTCATATATGGGGCTTTGATGTCGGCAAGGTCATTGATCAAGTACACAGCGTAATAGGCTCATACGAGCCTAAGAGAGCTAAGGCGCAGCGTGAGTCTCTTATCCGTAACAGAGTGATCCTAGAGCGCCTCGGATGCATAGATGAGGCCGGCATGATTAAGCTTAGAAAAGGTAACGCACCAACCATCACGAAGGGGCCATACGCAGGCGAGATTGTTACTGGTGATCACATTATACCGAGATCCGTCTGTCCCGAATTAGACAACGCTCTCTACAACCTTGAGATGATGCCGCTAACGCTAAACCAGAAGAAGAGTGCGAAGATCGGACAAAGGCAAATCGACTTAGCCAAACGATGGAACGCCGATGGGCTTCTTAGCGATGAGGGGCTTAGGGCAGTACTGGAAGAGAGTTAGACTGAATGAGTTTCTCCTCCTTAATTGGGCGGGCGATTTTCTCTCAAAAAGATTCTGCAAAGTTGGTAAAGGCTCATTTTGAGGGGCTTGGCACCATGAACTCAAGGTGTTTTGGGTCTATCTGTCAGGGGATTGCCGGAGGCGGAGGAGAACAGGATGAGAATCCTAAAATGCCCACTAAAATAAAAAACAAAGACGTTTTCATTGAACTCTGATAACATCCGGTGCTTAACGTTAAAGCTCAAATTGAGCAAGCTACTCAGCTTCGGTTGTCTTGAATTCGCTCCTTTCAGTCATTTCCAATACAGATTCAAGCTTATATGTTTTCACCGTTTTGATACCGATGCACGAGCTGATTAGCATGCAAAAAGCAGCGAGCAGACACAGGGGGATCTTCATGGCCGCTACTCAAGCATATAGTGATGCTAGCCGCATCCCAAAATGCCCCAAGCTGGCAACCCGGTGGTTTACCTTTGGCCAGTGACCAGAAGTCTGGTAGTTGTCGGGTGTGCTTAAGGTCAAAGGTTTCGTTTTTGCACTGCTAACCCTGATTTGTGTCAGTCCGGTTTTAGGAGAAGAGCAAGTTTACCCAGAAGCTAAAGAGTGGCCTAAATACGCGGAGTTTGAATGGGGGATGTCGGAAGACGAATTTCATGAAGCCTGCGCAAAGAAAAAATTCGAGCGCATCCCAGCACCCAACACCACCAATAAAAGCGACTACAGAGCAAAGGGACAAATTTTGGGGCGAGATGCAATAATTACACCCTACTATAAGAGCGAAAAATTCGAACGTTCAAATGGGAAAGGTCTTATCAGAAAAGGTTTAGACCTAAAAAGCCTTAGCCTTAGATGGGAAAAATTAGAAAAGGAAGATGGCGAAGAGCTTTTTGATAAACTTCAAAAGACTTTAAGAGATAAATACGGGCCTTCAAAAGTTGTGCCAAGTCCTGATAGCTCTTATGGAAATGGCAAGTTCCGAAGATGGGGTGCTTCCGGTATGCCCGGTTATTTCTGTCTTAGCCTTTATTTCTATTCTCCAACAGATACAGCTATCATCTCAAAAAGCGGTGAGCTTGTCATTAAAACTAAACGAAGCGACAAAAAAGAGATTGTGATATATTACAAATCTAAGTCGAATTTGAAAGACTTGGAGAAGCAGAACATCCAAGCCAAGGAGCGGGAAAAACGGGCCAAAGAACGAGCCAAGGAGCAGGAGAAGGATTTCTAGGATGCCACAACCACCCGTTCCAACCTACCGAGTCGAATACGAGCCATCCCGTGGTTCATGGCTGCTGACTGGCCCGGTCGGTGCAAAAGGATTTCTTAGATATGTGACCGCCCGGGATGCCGCTGATTATGCCTGTTGGGATGCCCGTGATACGGGTGGAAGAATTGAGGTTTTTGACCAGCAGCGGAGGCTCTTTAGGAGCATCGTTATTGAGCCTGCTGAGCTAGCCGATTCGGGCTTTGTTTTGCCGTCTGTTTGAGTGACTAGTTTGTGACCAGTTTTTGTTAAAGAAACGCCCCGAAACAAGGCGAAAAGAGGATATTCTTAAATAGGAACATCAGTCACAATAACTTCCCTAACCATTGATTGATAAAGCTTTATCGGATTTTTAGGATTTTCCGTGTAAGGTTTAGGAAACCCTTGTTCTATCCGTTGAACTACGGGAGCGACGTGGGGGCTCATAGCGTGAACCTTCCTTAAGTGCAAGTGATCTCAGAAATCTTACTTATGCACAAGATCATCGCAATAAACCTTGGCATTTGGGTTAATTCCGAACAAGCATCCGCCCGCCATGGCTGGTTTTTTTAAGAAACTCTTTAATAAGGTTACCAATAAAGCTGAGATAGATTGGGATGATCTGGAAGCCGATCTCATCTCCGGTGATCTCGGCGTGAGGCTCTCACTCGAGATTGTTGAGGAGCTTAAAGAGCTTGGCCGGAAAATATCTGCCGATGATGTTGTTGAAACCACCCGTAACAAACTGTCTGGGCTTTTCCCGGTAGATGCTTTAGCTCTCGAACCCCGGACCGGAAGCAATCCCGCCGTTCTTTTGATCGTGGGAGTCAACGGCACTGGAAAGACCACCTCTACCGCTAAACTTGGCAACTTGCTGAAGAGCCAAGGGTATTCCGTCCTGATGGCTGCGGCAGACACTTTCCGAGCTGCTGCTGTCGAACAGCTAGTTCGTTGGGGCGAACGCCTTGACCTCCCCGTTGTCACCGGCGCTCACGAAGCAGATCCTTCCTCGGTTTGCTACCAAGCCCACCAAAAGGCGATTGCTGGCAACTACGATTTCCTCCTCTGTGACACTGCCGGGCGACTCCACACCCGTAATAACCTCATGGATGAACTTGCTAAAATTAAACGCACTATCAGCAAACAGGATGAGACTGCTCCGCATGAAACTTTCCTCGTTATCGACGCCTCCACTGGCGGAAATGCTCTCAATCAGGCCCGTGAGTTTCAAAAAGCGGTCCCGCTCAACGGGCTGATTCTCACCAAGCTCGACGGATCAGGTAAAGGTGGCGTTGCCGCCGCCATTCAAAAAGAACTCGGTATTGCTCCGCGCTTCATCGGCACTGGAGAGGAGCCTGAGCGCTTCGAGCGTTTCGAACGCGAACGCTTCGTGGAAAAGATTCTTTAGTAGCGCTTCCAAAGCTGACGACTGAAGAGGACTACGAAAGCGATATACTCAAGGCGGCCTAAAATCATCAGGATTGCAAAGAACACCTTGGTAGTTGCCCCTGCTTGGGCAAACCCCTCGGCTCCGCCCATATCGGCTAAAGCGGGCCCCATATTACCAAGACAGCTAATGACAGCCGAAAGTGACCCTTTGAGCGACTGAGCCGGCTCAAGCAACTGCAAAACAAAGGTCCCCATAATCACAAAAAATCCGAACATAGAGATTACCAAAAATAATTGTTCAAAGGCGCCATCCTGGACTTTCCGACCATTTAATTTAATTGGTTCTACCATCTTGGGGCGAAAGGTACGATGCAAACCAGACTTCAAAAACCTCACCCACATGATGATTCGGCTCACTTTTAGGCCCCCGACCGTCGAGCCCGAGCACCCTCCTACCACCATTAACAAAACGAGGACCCCAACCGCCAATCGGCTCCATTCATTAAAATCACTACTCACATATCCCGTGCTCGTGCCGATCGAAATCACATTGAATACAATATCAACTGGTTGAGCCCCATCAAATCCACCCGAAAAATGTTGAATCAACAGCAAAAGCGACGCGATTCCGACGATTCCTAAAAACCAGTAGACCTCTTCAAACTTCTCACGGAGATCATTCCACTTCCGCTTCATCATTGAGAGGTAAAAAGGGAAACTGATCGCACCCAGTATCATAAAGACCATGAGCCAGATCTTACTCGCTACCCCGAAAGGCTCCCCTGCCACACTCGTATTCTCAGTTCCAAATCCACCTGTCGCAACAGCGGTCAACCCATGATTCACCGCCTGAAATGGAGTCAAACCCATCGCCCACAAACCAAGACCACAAATGATGGTAAAGCCCAAGTAAAGCAACCAAATCCGTCTCATGGTCTGCTGCAAACTCGCCAAATCCGTATTCGATAGCGATGACTCCGCCCCAATCAAAGTCTTACTACTAGAAGTCATCCCCGAGAGCACTACCACAAACATCGCAAGAATGCCCATCGCGCCAACCCACTGCGTCAGAGATCGCCACATCAGAATCGACTTAGGCAAGCGCTCCAAATCGACAAAAATTGTCGATCCAGTCGTGGTTAGGCCCGAAACCCCCTCAAAAAAGGCATAATCTAATGAAACGTGAGGCTCACAAAAGAAATAGGGTAATGCTGCGGCACAGCTGCAAGCAAACCAACCCGCGCCCACCAATGCCATTGCCTCCCTCCGCCTCATCGCCGGAGAACGCCCCGATCGCTTACCTTTTAGATATCCGACGATGAACAAGGCAGTCCCAACGCTCAGTGTGATCGCAAGCGAGATCCCCCACCCTTTCAAATCCAGCCCTGTTTCATGGAGATCTCCCGCAGGAACAATTGCCGACAGAGAGACCGAAACCACCATGGCAATGCCTATCATCAAGACCATTGTCCCGAGCGAGCGTAAAAAGACACAGATATTCAAAACAATATCAGATTAAAAAAGGCCCTCCCAAGGAGAGATCCACAAAGAAGTTAGTCAATCCCCGTAATTTCTCCATTCAAAAAAAAAACTCGGTTCTCGACCTTCCATCCACGATTTTTCAATCTTCGGGCATGATATTTCGATCACTTTCATTTCTAGCACTTACAACAATCGGTCTTAGCGCCGCTGAGGTCGACCTAGTCAAACTCGGGAAAGAAACTTTTAACGCTGTTGGTTGTGCAGAATGCCATTCTGAAATCAAGGACGATACCTCGGTAAAAACCGGCCCTGGACTCTACGGTCTTTTCCCAACCACCGCTCGCAAGCGCGACATCATCGAGGCGGGAGAAAATCATAAGCACACGATCACTGCTGACTACGAATATTTTAATAAGTCGCTGCGCACCCCGGCTACCGAAATTGCAATCTCCGAAGTTGCACCGACCAAAGGGACGACTTTTCTCCCCGTCATGCCAGCCTATCCTGAAAGCTTTCTGAATGCGCAAAAAGCCAAGGCCATCTTCCACTATCTACAAACTCTAAATGATGACGGGCTTCGAGGTCCATCCAAGGTCATCGCCGAGCTTAAGGAGGGAACGGTTGTTAAAGACATTCACGAGAACCCAACCGAAATCCTCGTCACAGACCGCACCCGTATTTTTCGCGCTCGTATCCCCGGTTCCTCAGCACGTGCCGTCCACGTAGGCCACCCAAGCGGGCTCAACTACGCCTTTGATCCTCGCAACATGACAATCAGCAAGGTCTGGTGGGGCGGATTTCTCAATCTTAAGAACGAGATGTCAGGGCGAGGCAACAACCCTTCGACTTTGGGACACCAAGCTCGTGAGATGAGCCTCTCCAACCAACCCACAATTCATGATAAGCCCGTCGATCTATCTTTCAAATCCCCCCTCATCAACGATGGAAAAACCATTGAAAACAATCTCTGGGGCGACGAAGAATTCATCGATCAACTTAAAAAAGCCAACGCGCAATTCATTGGCTACGACTATCCTTCCGATCCCAAAGGACACCCAACCTTCCACTATCGTGTTGGTAGGGACACTTACTCTCTGACATTCGTTATTAAAGCTGATGGCCTGGCTATTACCCAGTCGACTAAAAATGGTAAGGCATCCAAGCACGTAACAAAAACCGACAAACCCGATTCGATTTGGAGGCCTAATCCTATCCCATCAACCCTGGTGCAGCAGGTCGCGCTAACCCCTATGGATAAGATCGTCCTATTACCTGGCTATTCTGCAGAACGCGTTCCCGCCCCAACCGATCCACATGGCCGTCCTCAACTTTTCGAACCCCTTGGGATGGCTCTTGACCCCAAAGATGGTTCCCTTGTTGTCACCACCCGGACCGCCGGGGTCTGGCGCTTTAAAGATAATACTTGGAGCATGATCGCCGACGGCCTCCTCGATGCCCTTGGTGTGATCGTTGAAAAGGACCGGCTCGTAGTTGGTCAAAAGGCAGAACTAACCGCACTCTATGATAAAAATGGCGATGGATTCTACGAGACCTTTCGCACTCTGAGCGACGACTTCCTTTTCACCGCCAACTACCACGGATACCTACACGGCCCGGCAAAGGACAAGGCTGGAAACTACTACTTCACCCTGAACCTTGACCACCGCAATGGTCGCCAAATCCACAAGGCCAACGGTCCATTCATGGGCTCCCAAGGCGGCTACCGTGGCTGGACCTTGCAAGTCACCCCTGACGGAAAAACTATCCCATTTGCAATGGGATTGCGAAGCCCCGCTGGGATTTCAGCCAGCCCCGAGGGAGACATTTACTACACTGAAAACCAAGGTGAATACAATGGCACCTCCAAAATGCACCTTGTCCAAAAAGGAAACTACTACGGGCATCCTTCCGGGCTCGTTGACGTTCCGGGTATGAAACCCGACTCACCAGAAATTGCCTGGGACAAATGGGCTCCAAAGCGGGCCGTATCAGTCGCTCTTTTACCACATGGACGCATCGCCAACGCTCCCGGCAGTCCAACCTGGGACACCACAGGCGGAAAATTTGGCCCTTTTGCCGGGGATATTTATTGTGGAGATCAAACCCTCTCAACCCTTTTCCGGATTGCCCTGAAGCCAAAGAACGAAGCCGCTCTTATCCACTTTGCAGACGGATTCCCCTCCGGCCTCATGAGACAAACATTCGATAAAGACGGCGCGATGTACGTCGGTCAAACTGGTCGCGGATGGCGAGCTCGTGGCGGCAGTCAGCACGCCCTCGTTAAGCTTACCTACACCAAGAATAACTCTCCTCAGTTAAAAGATATCTCCCGCAAAAGTGACACCTTCACTTTGCACTTTAGCGGTAACACCAAGGAACTCGCAGAAGGCACCGACATTGCCATCGAATCATGGTTTTACCACGACAAACCCGACTATGGATCCCCAAGTAACAACAAATTAAAGGAATCCATCGCAAGCCAGAAAATAGATCGAGCAAAAGGCACAATTACCATCAAGCTAAAGCCAAACGATCAGCGACAGGCCGGGAGCCGCGTCTTCTACTTCTCATCTAAGAGTCTCCCAAAAAACCGTAAGGATACTCTCCAAGCTTACTACACGATCTCCCGATAAGAGCGCCCCTCTTTCTTCCTGTTTAAACTCCCCAGCCATTCACGAAAACCAAGATCAATTGCAATCAGCACTTCACGGCCTCCTTTTCTTCAAATAAACTAGAGGACTAATCTTTGACCTTAGCATGGGGCTCTTTTCCTTTCTCAATACCGACCGGCGAAACTTTGATGTTAGCGCATCAGATAGCCGACTCTCAGTCGATCTTACTAAGTTCATTATTGGGTCGACACCTCTTGGTAAAGAGCCTTGGGATGGAGACTCTTTCGCGAAACATTTGGAGAAGGAAGTAACCCTAAAATCCGAGCAGTATGGTTACGAACTCGGAGTGAAGAACGGCAAGCTTGATTACGCTTTTTTCACCGTCAAAGATTTCAAAGGAACCTTCTTGGTGAAAGACAAGTCACTTCTCCTCTCGAACACGACAGATCGGGAAGAAATCATCTCTATTTTTGGAGAACCCTATTGGACTGACTTTGACGATAGTGAAATCATCCTCTTCTACGAATTCCAAGAAAGTGCCACCGAACTTCAGTTCGAATTCCCCGATGGCAAACACCTAGAATTTATCACTCTGATGAAAGATGGGATCCTATCCAAACAAGAACAGCGCGAAAGCTACGGTGTCAACAAACCTTGGCCACCCAAAAAAAGACAATGATAGCTTTGTGGCGTGTGTGATTTCATCGGCGCGCGAACCCTCAACACCGAAGGAGCTGGAGTCTAATAATGCACCTCACCTCGTCTCTGCTCCAGCGTTCCCTTCGTAACCCCGAGCCTCTCAATCGCGCCCAACTTCCTCACCAAGTCCTGAGCTTCGCCCTCCCCATTGAGGAAATTCTGATACCAGCTAACCAACCTTGAAGTCTGTTTCGCGTCCTCTTCGAGTAACTCCACCCGAAATTTTCGCAGCCCTAACGAGACAAACTCATCAACACTCGCTGCTCCTGTCTGAGCTCGTCCGTTAAAGAGCGTGTTTCGGCATCCTACATCAGCTTTTAAAATGTGTAACTGCCCCACTCTATCCCGCAGTTGAACATTATGTTTATCACAGGGCTTTCCACAATTTTTGATACTCGTGCCATCACTCAAAAACGTACAAAACGCACAGTGTTCCATATGAAACATCGGCATGTGTTGGTGGACCGTAAGTTCAAACCAATCCGGCGGAGCGCTCGCCAATAATCCACTCACCTGACCTTCATTCAAATCATATGAAACCGTGAGATTTTCAAATTCGCCATGCCTCATTAACAAAGCTGCCGAAACTGGGTTCGCAACATTCAATGAAAAATCCGCGACCGTTTTAATCCCTCGTTCTTTGAAATACGAAACACCTCCAAGATTACGAACCAAAACCCCATCCGGTTCAGCCTTCTCGACCAATTTAAAAAAACCTATCTCGGTTGGCTTCTGTATTCTTGGCGTTGCCAAGAATACCTTCATCCCACCTTTCCGGGCGATCGCCACTGCCTCGCGGTATTCTTTTAGATCCTCAAAATCACAATAAACGAAGCACGCCCCCGCTCGCGCACAACCCTCGACCTGTTCCAACGAACGACATAATACCCGTAACTCGGACAAACCTTCATCTAATACCCCACGCTTCGGCATTAAGCGGACCAAAACTGCCCTACCATCTTTCACCGCAGGCTCTTCTTTTAACTCCTCTACCAATCGCCGCCGGACACGATTTAGCTCCCCCAATGGAATCATCACTTCGCCTTCCAGCAAATTTTGCACCAATCCCAACTGAAATTCCGTTCCACCCAATCTCCCTAGCTGCCCCGCCAAAACCTCCTTATTCAAAGGACGCTTCTCAGCTTTCTCAAGCATCACCTCACTCACCACTTTTTTCCCTCGGCATTTCACAACCAAAGGCTCACCGGACCTACCTGAAACTTGAATCATCAGAGAATCCCCTTTCTCTTCCAATCGCCCACCTTTCCAACTCTTCTTTACTTCTTTCTCCAAACCCGGATCGCTCGTCTTCCACAGACCCTGCCCCGCGTGCACCCGCTTCCAGTTGATTCCCGACCGTCGATCAAAGAACAATTTCTTGCCCTCAACTTTCCAGACCATCCCACCCTGCTCGTCATTTCGATCCTCTCCAGCATCAAAGACAAAGCCGTCCCCTGGGTTAAGTGAAACCTTATTCGTCGCCAATTCAATCCACCCCTCTCCACAAGCCACAATCCTGCCAGCCCACGCCCCGCGCTTCTTTCCCCACTTCCCGTGAGTCAACCGGGGATGATTTGTTCCCTCTAGCCATCCACTCGAAAGCCCCCGCGAAAACATCATCTCCAAGGTGTAACGATCCTTCCCTGTGATCTCGACGTCATCCAACGCTTTACGATAAACCCGCGTCACCGCAGCGACATACTCGGGCGACTTTAATCGCCCCTCGATCTTATAACTCGTTACTCCCGCTTTCACCAAATCGGGTATCACGTCCACTGCCGCTAAATCCTGCGGGCTGAGAAGATAACGCACCTCGCCCATCGGCACCGTTTCACCATCCACTACTAGCTCGTAAGGCATCCGACATGCCTGCGCACACTCACCACGATTCGCAGAACGCTGCCCCAGACTTTCCGAAGTCAAACACTGCCCCGAATACGCCACACAAAGCGCCCCGTGCACAAAAACCTCCAAAGGCACCTCACCCTTTTTCCGAACCCGCGTGATCTCTTCAACCGACATCTCCCGCGCCAAAACGGCTCGGTCTAAATCTAAAAAACCATCCACAAAAGCCAAGCCCTCTGGCGAGGTAATTGTCATCTGCGTCGAAGCATGTAACTCCATCTCCGGCGCAATCTCTTGCACCAACTTTGCCGCTCCTAAATCCTGAACAATGACGGCATCCACTCCGGATCGCGCCATCGTCTCGATCTGGTCCACCGCCCCCTCCAGCTCCGAGGGAAAAACAAGAGTATTAAAAGCCACGAATCCCTTCACCCCGTGCCGATGCAGAAAGTCCATTAATTCCGGCAGATCCTTTTCCGTGAAATTATCTGCCCGCATCCGAGCATTAAACTTCGGTAGCCCGAAGTAGATCGCATCTGCTCCATTAGCCACCGCCGCACGCGCGCAATCCCAATTCCCCGCCGGAGCCAATAGTTCAGTCACGGTTAATTCCTAATCGCCACAAATGCTGGAAGCAACACTAAGGGACTCAAGCCCCTTTAAAGACTGAAGTAGTTTAATCTATTTATAGCTTTGCATAAGACTCTCTCATCTTTCCGCCACAAACAAGGTATGGGTAAACCTCTTCGCCTTCGGATAAGCCTTTGCTGGGATCGCCTCGACTCGCGAAAACACCTTTCTCAACAATCTTACAAACCCGGAATCCTCGTGGGCTGACCAATAAACAACCCTTCCATTTGGTCTCAAAGCCGCTTTCGCAATCTCCAAGCCTCGCCTTTGATAAAGCCGACCGTTCCCCTTCTGCACTAAGGGGTCAGGACTATTGTCGACATCCAACAAGATAGCATCATACCTTCCGCCCGATTGCATGATCCTGAAAACATCCTTTTTCAATACCTTCACCCTTCCATCATCCAAAAGCGCACCATTCACCTCCCGCAGGTACTCCCGGTTCCAGTCGATAATTACTTGCAGCAACTCAGCCACCTCCACATCAGAATCTGCCGAAACTAACTCTAAGACCTTTCGCAAGGTGAATCCAAACCCTAGCCCTCCGATCAACACCCGCTGAGTTCGTCCCCCTTGGCCACAAGCCAATCCCGCCATCATTTGCTCGGATGAACAAGCCGTCGTACTCATCAAGGGAACCCCACCCACCTTAAGAAAATACTCCCCGTCATGCTCTTGCAGAAGCAAGGTCTCCCCATCGGGAGAAGTGCTGGCAGCGAGATTGTTCGTCGGCTTCACGAGGAAGAGAGTAGTATTCCATCGACACATTGAAAGGCTTTCGAGACACTGACGGTAAGGAATCACAGCTCGCCCAATGACCAAGAAACGAATCATCTTTATTGTTTTCATTCTCCTGCTCCTGCTTCACCAAGACAGCTGGAACTGGGATAACGCCAATCTAGTCTTGGGCTTTATGCCCGTAGGACTCTTTTACCACGCCTGTTACTCTCTCGTCGCAGCCCTCTTTTGGGGAATCGTGATGAAGGTCGCCTGGCCTACCGAGCTCGAAGAATGGGCCGAAGGTGGAGCTGAATCATCGGAAGGAGGTAGCAAATGACCACCGTCATCGTCATCGCAATTTATTTAGGCCTTCTTCTCGGGCTCGCCCTCTTTGCCAAGACCCTCTTCCGGGGGACTTCAAAAGACTACTTCGTTGCCAGCCACTCCATCGGCCCCTTCATGTTGCTGATGTCGGTTTTTGGAACTACCATGACCGCTTTCGCTCTCGTTGGATCAACCGGCAAGGCTTTTGGAACCGGAGTGGGGACCTACGGGCTAATGGCATCTTCATCAGGACTCATCCATGCTGCTTGCTTTCTGCTCATCGGCATCAAGCTTTGGGCGATCGGAAAGCGCTACGGCTATGTCACCCAAATCCAGTACTTCCGCGCCCGTTTTGAATCCAAGGCTTTCGGATACCTACTCTTCCCAATCCTCGTTCTCCTTGTCATCCCCTACCTTCTCATCGGGATTATCGGGGCTGCCAAGACCATCGAGGGAGTGACTAAAGCTAAAGTAAAGCCCAGTGGCGACCTCATCGCTCCTGGAGTATTCCCAGAATGGACTGACAACGGAGCCATTCCTCCCTGGTTTACGGGACTCGTCATTTGTATCGTAGTCCTAACCTACATCTTTGCGGGTGGATCTCGAGCTGCCGCTTGGGCCAATACCTTTCAGACAATCGTCTTTATGATCATGGGCGTTCTCGCTTTTTACCTAATCTCAGGCGAACTCGGCGGTGTTGGAGCCGCGATTGAGCAAGCAAAAGATACCCACAAAGTCCGAACGGTTGATGGCACGGTGGGAGTCTCGCAACTTACTTTCTTAACCTATATGTTTATTCCGCTCAGCGTAGGCATGTTTCCTCACCTTTTTCAGCACTGGCTCACCGCTAAGAGCGCTAAGAGCTTTAAACTTACCGTGGTAGCCCATCCCATTTGTATTGCCATCGTTTGGGTTCCATGTGTCCTAATCGGCATTTGGGCCAGTGGCCAACTCCCTGCTGGAGCTAATCCCGCCTCCATTCTTTCCATCATGGTTTCCAAGCTCGTCGCAGACCCGCTTATCGTCGGCCTCGTTACTGCCGGGATTCTAGCAGCCATCATGTCCTCGCTCGACTCGCAATTTCTCTGTCTTGGCACAATGTTTACAAACGACATTATGCTACATGACTCGAAAAAAACCTATACCGACAAACAAACGCTACTGATGGCGCGTGGATTCATCGTAGCGATTGTGATCATGATCTATCTTATCTCGCTGATCCTTCTTCAGCAGGAAAAACAATTCATCTTTGGTCTAGCCGTTTGGAGCTTCTCTGGATTTGCAGCCCTGACCCCACTCGTGATTGCAGCTCTTTACTGGAAACGTTCCACCAAAACGGGTGCTTACGCCTGCGTCATCTCAGTCTTTGTAAGCTGGCTCATCTTCTTCTCCATGTCAGGATTTGGAGGAGAACTTCATATCTTGGGTGGAGTGACTCCAGCCGCTATCATGTGGTTCATCGGTGCCGGCGCCATGATTATTGGCTCGCTCGTCTCACAACCACCTAGCGACAAAACCCTCACCAAGTTTTTTTAGACGATAGCTAGCCTTACCCGTAAATCATTTCAACCCCGGGGAACACCCCGGGGTTTTTTCTTGGTTCAATCCTGTCGCTTCCTGACCTCAATTCCCAAGATCACCAATACCCGTTTTACCTGCTCTTCATTCTCAACCTTGCGTCCCCAACGCTCGAATGACGTAGCCTTAGAAAATTCCAAGTTCCATCCTTTCCCTGATGACCCCTAACAGCTAAACATCCGCCTCACGAGATCGCATTCCTTCTGCAAATTGATGACCACTGACAAAACTTCTCATACCAAAACCGCCACCTATTTGGCGGACATCCGTGAACGTGTTGGACGAATCGTCGTCGGTCAAGACGTGGTCGTTGAGCGCACCCTTATTGCTCTCCTGACCTCCGGCCATCTCCTTTTGGAAGGAATGCCCGGCCTTGCCAAGACTCTCCTCGTCAACACAATCTCTAAGGCACTCCACCTCGACTTCCGTCGAGTCCAATTCACGATTGACCTTCTCCCATCCGATATCCTGGGCACGGAAATTCTCGACGAGAAATCTGGCGAATTTCGCACTCATAAAGGCCCTATATTTACAAATCTTCTTCTCACAGACGAGATCAACCGAGCCGCTCCCAAAGTCCAAGGCGCTCTTCTCGAATCCATGCAGGAGCGCAAGGTCACCCTTGGCGCGGAAACCTTTTCGCTTCCCACACCATTCCTCGTGATCGCAACGCAGAACCCGATCGAACAATCAGGGACTTTCGAACTCCCCGAAGCTCAGCTCGACCGCTTCATGCTCTGCCACCGACTGGGCTACCCGAAACCCGAGGAAGAAGAAGAAATCCTTCGTCGAAACCTCAAACTTGGCGTTGAAAAGAAGGGGGAAGGCGCTGTCGCTCGAACCGAATTCGACCTCGTCACCGACGATGCTGTCGGCACGCCGCAAGATCTCGTCAACGCCATGGAAGCGACCCACGATATTCATGTCAGCGAAGTCTTGTTAAAGCACGTCGTAGATATCGTGGAGCGCACCCGGAAGCATCCCGACCTTGAAATGGGCTGCTCGCCTCGTGCCGGTATTTCTCTCCTCAAGGCCTCGCGTGCTCGCGCTCTTATTCACGGACGTGACTATGCCATCCCTGAAGATATTTTCGCTCTTGCCGAAGACGTCTGCCTCCATCGAATCCGCCTCTCCTATGAGGCACTTGCTGAAGGAAAAACACCCCAAGCTGTCCTCCAGCAAATCCTCAACGATTCAATTTCTTAGTCAGAGGCGCTGAGTTTTAATCCGCGCCCCAACATCACGTTCGGCTTTCTAATGCCTCTCCTCACCGACCAGCAAACTAAGCCGCTCGACTCCCGCCAGTTCCTACTCGCGGTAAAACGACTTGCCGACTCATTGTCGTATGGCACAGATCGTTCACCCTTCCTTGGCCAAGGTCTCGAATATATGCAATCGCGCCAGTATGTTTCTGGTGACCCGGTCAAATCCATCGATTGGCGCATCACCGCACGCACTGGCAAGGTCCATGTTAAGGAATACGAATCACCTAAATCCCTTCCAGTGTGGTTCATTGTGGACACCTCAGCATCAATGGCTTTGTCATCGACCCAAATCTCTAAGTATCAAATTGCCACCCAAATCGCAGGTGGACTCGCGCTCGCCTCCATCGACCGCGTTTCACCCGTAGGCATTCTTGGAGCCGGTTCGCGCGATCTCAACGTAAGCCCTTCGCTCTCCCGTGAAACCATCCTACAGTGGCTTCACGAACTCCGAACCTACCAATTTAATGAGCCCACTTATCTCGGTCAAAAGCTCCTCGCCCTTAATCCATCAATTGGCGAAAGTTCATTAATCTTTGTGCTTTCTGATTTACACGATCCTAGCGCGATACCCGCACTTAAATTGCTAGGACATCGCCATGATATCGTCGTCATCCCACTTCGTGATCCAGCCGAAGACTCTATTCCAGGAGCGGGTATCGTTCGCGGGCGCGAAGTCGAGACCGGACGCGAAGCCACCCTTTCGGCTAAGAAGCAATTCACCTCTCTAGAAGCTCTTACCTCCACCCTCAAAAAAGCCTCGCTTGATCACTTCCCCGTTCGTACTGACCAACCATTCTTGGCATCTCTCCGCCTCTTCCTTCAATCTCGAAACCTTCTCTCACGATGATGAAAGCGCCCTTATTCTTTCTCATCAGCAGCCTTTGTTCGTTCAGCCAAACTAAGGCCCCTCTTGGGCTTCCCGAAACCCTCGAAGACCTCTTCATTCCCGGTCCAAAGATTGAGGTCATCCCCCGAACCAACAACGAGTCATCACTCGTAATTCGAATCCTCAAAATCAAACCTGCAGCCGAGGGATTCCGCTATGATCTCGAAATCTACGCGCTTGACCCTGGGATCCACCAAATCTCAGAATTTCTGCGCTACGCGCCTGACCGCAGCCCGGTCCAATCTGTGGACGCCACCTTCGAAGTCACGACCACCCATCCTCTTGACACTCTTCCAAAACCTTCCGAGCCCCAACCTGTTGAACCCGAAAAACTCGGTGGCTACAAAAGCCTCATTACCATACTCGGAATCTTTTGGGTTTTGATCTTCCTCGCTATCATTTTCTACCGCAAAAAACCAATAGCTGACTTGGTCGTAGAAACGCCACTCCCGACTCTGCATGAAAAACTTCAAGTGCTTGTCTCCGCAGCATCCCTAGGTGAATTAAACGACCAACAACAAGCTAGCCTTGAGCGGCTCATCATTGGTCACTGGAAAGATCAGATCCCTGAAATCACCTCCCTCACCCCCGCAAGAGCACTCGTTGAACTCCGCAATCATCCGGAAGCTTCTTCTCTTATCTTGAAGATTGAGGAATGGCTTCATGCACCCAACAAAAAACTCTCCCGGGAAGAACTTCTTTCCCTTCTCACTCCCTACACGGAGAAGCCATCACTTTCGCATGATCGTTAGGATTTTAAACTTAAAATGTCCTTCGCCCACCCCATAGCTCTTATCGCACTTGCCATTCCGGTCCTTCTGATCGTTTTTCAATGGATGACGCGGACACGAGCTCTTCCACTTCCATTCGACCACCAAAAAGTGGCGGATCGAAAATGGCTAGGTGTACTCCTGAATTTCGTCAACACTTTGCCTTATCTCATCTTGGCAACGCTCATTCTCATCGCTGCTGGCCCACGAGCCTTCGAGAGACCCAAGTCAGAACGCGAACTCACCAATATCCTCTTTTGCCTCGATGTCTCCGGTTCCATGGTCGCCAAATTTGGCGCAGGTGATCGCTATGATGCTGCCATGGGGTCACTTAATGAATTTCTCGACTATCGAGACGGCGATGCTTTTTCACTCATGGTCTTTGGGGGCGATAACCTCCGCTGGGTTCCGCTCACCACGGACGTCTCGGCCTTCCGAAACGCCCCTGCCTTCCTTCACCCTAATAAGCTTCCTCCGTGGTTTAATGGTGGAACCTTCATTGGCAAAGCCCTCAAGCAGGGGCAGAAAGAGCTCCTTGCCTCGGAAAACGGTGACCGCATGATTATTTTACTTTCAGATGGCGCTAGCTTTGATCTCTCAAATGGTAACGACCTCAAAATCGCTCGTGAACTCGCAGAAAATAATATCACCGTTTATGCCATTCACATCGGAGGAGGAGCGCCTCCAGCCGAAGTTTCCGTCGTTGCCTCGATCACTGGGGGTGAAACCTTTGCTGCCGGTGACCCAGATGCCTTAAAGGCCGTCTTCCAGCGAATCGATGAAATGGCACAGGCCTCCCTTGTTCGACTCACGCCTGATCCCGTCGACAATTATAAGCCTTACGTCATCACCGCGCTCTCTCTTGCCGGGTTTTACCTCCTTACTCTCTTCGGACTTCGCTACACTCCTTGGTAATGTTCTTTCCCATTCTTGTCGCAGCAACCACCGCCGTCCTCGCGACTGGCGCGGAGGTGCTTCACGCCATGCGGATCAGGAAAGTTCGTCACCTCGCCTTTGGACCCACTGGACGCTTCTCAACACCCACCATTCTTGCCCCTGTCCTAAAAGTCCTTTTCCTCGGCGGCCTAGCTTGGGCGCTCACAACACTCTACTTACTGGAACCAAAAGCACATCGTTCTGAGATCAAAGAAATCGAGTCGAAGGAACGACGCCACCTTCTTCTTGTGCTCGATGTTTCTCCATCGATGAAACTAAAGGACTCTGGAGAAGATTCCGGCCTAACCCGAACTCAACGCAGCTCCAAACTCGTTCAGTCACTGCTGAAACGCACTACCGACGACAAACTCCACATCACCATGGTCGCGGTTTACAATGGCGCAAAACCAGTCGTCCAAGAAAGTCGAGATCTTGAAGTCATCCTTAACTTTCTCGATGGCATGGATATGTCCTCAGTTTTTCCAGTAGGAAAAACTCGTCTCTTTGATGGACTTGAGGAAGCCGCTAAAATCGCCCGCGAATGGCCATCAAATTCTGCGACCCTTCTTCTAGTCAGCGATGGCGATACCGTCCCCGCAACCGGGATGCCTAAAATGCCCCCTTCAATCGACGGTGTTCTTGTGATGGGTGTGGGAAACCCGACCAAAGGCTCTATGATCGACGGTCGACAGTCGCGGCAGGACGTTGGCGCCCTGCAGCAAATCGCCTCTCGTCTCGGGGGCCAATATCATGACGGCAATATCCGCCATGTGCCCAGCTCCGTGCTTAATGGTCTAGGTTCACTCAAGGCTGACGGGGACGGTCTCAAGCTCACTCTTCGTGAATATGCGCTCATTACTGGAGTCAGCTCCGCACTTGGCCTAGCGATCCTTCCCCTTCTGCTCTACTTCTTTGCCTCTCCCTTTAAGCCTGGCACGTCTTAGCCAACCTCAGTTAGGAAACTGCACTTTTTGATTTGGCTTTAAAAGCCCCTCGGGCATTGGATGGTCTTTTCCAAAAACAAAGAGAGTGCTTGGGTCAATTAATTCGACTTTTGATTCGTCCGCTAACTTTCGGTTCAACTTAAACTGGTCTGCCACAAAGTCATAAAGAGCCATCCGCTTTGACTTCCCATAGTCATGCTTCTCCTCAGGGAGATGAATATTCTTCACCTTCTCTTCCTTCCCGTAAAGTTGGTAGATCTTCTGAAGAAATGGATATTCTAGAGTCGGAGTGTGTTTGGTCCAGTCATCACCATTTGAAATGAGCAACTGCGGCTTGGGAGCAAACAGTGCTGCGATCTCAGCATTATTTGTAACATGAGTGTCACGAACGTGAATCGGCAAACCACTCTCACATCGACACCCACCGAAAAAATGGCAGGACACCATGACACACGGCGCTGAAAGAGTGATCCGATCATCAAGGGCCGCAACCAAAAACGACTGCGTCCCACCACCCGAAGCTCCTGTCACACCCACTCGTTTCCGATCAGCATTCGGCAACTCGAGCACATAATCGAGGGCTCTCACCGAATTCCAAGTTTGTAATGCCATGACTTGAGGATCCCACCGGTGCTCCCATCCCATCCGTTTGGAGTCACCATATCCAACCATCTCATAAGCAAAGATCCCGCAACCCATGCGTGCTAATGCACCACAGCGATATTGCATCTCATCGCGGTGTCTTCCATGATGATGAAGATCCTCTTTAGACCAATGACCATGGGGGCAAAGAAAGATCGGCATCTTATCGACCGCAACTTTGGGCAGATAAAGATTACCGCACAAAAAGTATCCGGGGAGCGTTTCAATCCCGACATTTTCGACGGTGTATCCATCTCGCTCAACTCGAGAATGTCGAACAATCCGCATCTTGGTTTTCTTAGGCCATTTTTTGAATCCTAACCCATCTCGGATACCACTTCGAACCAACTCACGCCTCTTTTGCCAGCTCTCCTGATCCTTTCCTATTTCCAGAATATTTTTTAGCTCCTTCCGACCCTCCTCAGGAGTTCGGAACTGCCCCACCCGCAATTCGCCCCACGTCAATCCAACTAAACAAAAACTAAAGCCAAGCCATTTCATCCCAAGAATCATAGCAATTTATTAGAAATAATCCGAATAGTTTCCTACCTCCAGCTTACCAATTTATCTCCATTCAACGACTTTAGTAGAATCTCCTGAAAAACGTGCGGCCCCCTTTGCTCCGAGGACTCCAGGCACCGCTTTTCCCAGCAATCTAAGCTAGAATTCTAGACCTACCCAACGAAGGGAAGGTTAAAGCCCAATTGGATGTTGACACAACAAGATACTAATAGATAAACTGCGAGGGTAGCAGTGGCTACTTCCTATAAAAACATCACCATCTAAATGATAGATCATATGATTACAAATTACCTTTCTAAAGGGATCTTCCTGATTGGGATTTCCGCCCTTCAGGCAGGAACAATATCTCTCGTTCCTCTTACTGACGATGCCTCCTCTGGTATCTCCACTGGCAACACTTATACCCATGCCATAAGCGGCGGAAATTCTGCTACCGTTAATGGCGTGGTCTTCGAATCTCTAACCTCGGGTCTTACCCCTGCTAATTTTAACTGGGATACTGGTGCTGATGGCAAAAACCAAATTCCTGCTAACAATGGAGATTGGAATCCGACAGCAGGTGGTGTCACCGGTCCCGGAATACAAAGCCTTCTTAGTGGCTTCACCTACTCAGGAACTGGTGCTAATCCTCCTTCGAGTCAGACTTACTCCCTCACTGGCCTAAACGTTGGTTCGACCTATGATACTCGGCTTTACATCCGGGTATGGGACACCGATGGATCAGGACGTCCTCTCGACCTTTCATTCACCCACGGAGCCGAAAGTGATTCAGGCGGAACCGTCCCTGAAGACCGACCAAGCCTAGCCCTCGGAGGAGGTAATGACCAGCAAGCCTACTATGTGAACTATGAATTTACCGCCCAAGCTGAGCCACTTGATATCACCGCGGCAGTCAGCGCAAGTGGTGGTGCGAATTCGGGAAGCGCCCATATGTATGCCCTTTCCAACCAGCTTGTTGTTCCAGAGCCTTCCTCGATTATTCTCCTTAGCTTTGGATTACTTGGAATCCTCCGACGCCGGAGATCCTAATCAGTCACTCTTCCCAAAACCCGGTCAGAAATTTCTGACCGGGTTTCTTTATCTCAAAACCACTCCCCTGCTTCACCCACCAAATTGACTCGGCCATGAAAAAACATCTTTCCTTCATCGCTCCATTAGCTCTCGCAGCATACCCCATTTCAGCACAAATCACCTTCATTGAAATCACTGATGACACTAACTCCGGAATCAGCTCGGAAATGACTTTCACCCATGCCATCGATTTTGGCGCTAGTGGTACTGCAAACGTGAACGGAGTTATTTTTGCAAATGACGTCAATATTGCCGCAGACGGTCGCGATAATGCCGGAAACCGCACTTATGGCCCCAACAATCATCCTGGAAACGCCCCGCCCGCAGTTACGGGAGGAGTCGAAAGCCTTTTCAGAGACATGCGCTACAACGGCCCAGATCCAAGCTATGTCGAATTAACCGGACTCACTCCTGGTGAATGGTATGATCTTCGACTCTACGAAAGAGCCTGGGACTTTATGGGGTCTACCCGAACCTACTCAGTCAATTACGACATTGACGCCGATAACTCGGTAGAATTTTCCACGACTAAGATCAATCAAAACGATTCCACGCTCCCAGATCCAGGTTTCGCCTCGAATGCTTCCTACGCATTGAGCTACAAATACCAAGCAGGCCCCAATGGCTCAATCCGTGTGAACATCGATTTAGCGGACGACCAAAATGGCACTTATCATTTATACGGCATCACTAACGCCGTCGATCCTAACGGAGGTTCAAACTATCTGTTTTCTATAGATAACAACACCTTCAGCTCAGGTGATTCCCAAGGTTCGCCTATCGGCAGCCTTACTGGATCATTTGGAGGTAACCCCGACCAATCGACTTTTGCTCTCGTCGCAGGCCAGGGAGACACCGACAATGAAAAATTTCAAGTTAACGATGGCCGCCTTGAGTTGGGCGACTTTGACTTTAGCGGGAACAATTCCATTGATGGCCAAAAATTCACAGTTCGTATTCAAGGAACTGGGAGCGGCGTACAGGAACGTGCAATTATTCTGACCATTCTCAAAGACGATGACTCAGACAACCTTCTCGATGATTGGGAAAACAATTGGGCCGGAAATCTCAACGATCTTACTGCTGAGCTTGGTAACGAGGACTTTGATGGAGACGGCCTCACTAATCTTGAGGAGTTCAGAATTAGCCGAG
>JAKMGP010000117.1 GCA_022424905.1 Akkermansiaceae bacterium
TTAGGGACTTAGCTGATGGCCTGCAGCAGCAGATGTTTTTCTGGGGCCAAGATGTCATTCATCCTAGGGGAAACCAACTCGTCCAAAATAATTTTGAGCGACTTCCCTCAAAAGGCCTGAAAGGAACCAGTTGCTACCGTCGCGAATGGCAGAATGGACATATCGAACTCTATGGTTCATGCGCTGGCTGGTATGGTCCTGATGGAGGTTTTGTCTTCATCCGACCCCGAAAACGGATTGGCATCTGGACTGGAGGACCGACACCCATACCTGGGTTGTGGCAGCCTGAGTTCATCAAGAGACGCGTCAAAAAGGAAGAGCTCTATATTGCTTCGCTTCCATTCCTCGACTGGCTGATCGATTATGAAAGAGTCATTCTAGATCGATTTGGCAACGAGTATCGGGAGGAAAATTATTACCGTTATGATCAAGTGCCCAAGGCGACTTCCTGGCTTCGTCCCGAGGACGCTCTTCGCTGGTTCACCACTTTTCGCAAGACTCCTAACGAAACTCTCCGACCTAAAAAACTATCTCAAAATCTCTAGTCACTTTTCTATGAATACAGCTACCATCACCAATTCGGATCGTATCCGATTTAATGAAAAAAATGCCGACCGATTCGGTGTTGCCGCATCAGTTCTATGCGCAATCCACTGCGCTCTTGCCCCGGTCTTACTTATATTTCTTCCGACCTTTGGGAAGATCTGGGCCCATCCTGCTTCTCATGCTCTTGTTGCGATTTTTATCGTCCCTCTCGCTGCTTTTTCTCTCTTAAAAGGATATCGGAAACATGGTAAGCGTTGGATCGCAGCTTTTGCGATCGTTGGAATTATCTTGGTTCTCTTCGGAGCGGCTCTTCCGGGATTCGCCAAGACTGATGATTCTTCTGCGGGGCTTGCGAGCGAGCCTGAGCCAGCAGCAATCGAAACCTGTGAAGCGTCTTGTGATGGCTCTAGCGAGGACAGTTGCGAGGAATGCGCCACCGAGAATACAGGTGAGACAGCGGGCACAGAAACCTGCGTGGATGATTGTTGCCCCAGTATTCAAGTTTCAGAGTCTGGGGAAACTTCGCTTCACGTTCCTCCGGCCGCTATCATTACCACTTTTGGTGGACTGTTCTTAATCGGAGCTCATTTCGGGAATCTCCGGGCAGGTGTTGGAACTTGCCCAGTGGATGATTGCTCTTGTTATGACGATTCAGAGGAGGCCTCTTGAGAGGGTTTATCTAGCCTCTCGAACCTCGCACCCTTGGAGTTTTCCCAGAAAAAGAAAGCCGTTCCTCCAAAGACCACGACGATGGCGAGGGCAAAAAGGAGGAGCAAGAAGTTCTTCATCTCCGTAGACTTTAACGGAGCTTATCCGGATGCAAAACAAAAAAGCCTTGTCGCAGGATTTTGCGACGAGGCTTTAGAGGAATTTAAACTTTTAGTTGGCTCGGCCAAGGTAGCCATTGTCCTTAGTGCTGACCTTGATGATGTCACCTTGCTTGACGAAAAGCGGCACCTGAACAGTCAGACCAGTTTCGAGAACTGCTGGCTTGGTGGGGTTATTGGCGGTGTCGCCTTTGATGCCCTCGGAAGAGTCGGTAATTTCAAGTTCAACGGTGTCCGGAAGATCGATAGAAACAGGATTCCCCTCGATGAAGAGAATTTCGATGACCTGACCTTCTTTGATGAAGTTTTTGGCTTCCCCCACGAAATCTTCGTCGATCCCGATGGTATCGTAAGTGGTAGGATCCATGAAATGGTAGGTTCCTGGCTCAGAATAAGAAAATTCAAGCTTCTGCCGGTCAGTCTCGACAATGTCGACCTTTTCACTGGAAGCGAAACGGATTGTTTTGGTTTTTCCGGTCTTGAAAGATCGAATGGTGGCCGCAATGAGGGCGTTTCCTTTTCCGGGGGTGCGGTGCTCGAGCCCGAGAACGACCCCGCGCTCTCCTTCGTATTGGATACACTGCCCGCGTTTGAGGTTTGTTGCGACGATTGCCATGATGAACAGTGGAGTAGGGGAGAGCAGGCGGCGGGTCAAGAGGCGACTTAAGGATCAATGCTTTTCGAATGATTGAGCTCCACGATTTTCACGCTTGGTAATAGCAACAAACCCTTTCCGCTTGTCACTAAAAGCTTAATCATTTAGCACGAAGAAGAATTATGAATAGTAATGCGATCGCCGCTTTTCTCGCCTTGAATATCCTAATCACTGGAGGGCTTGGCTATTTGGTGGTTACCGGTCAACAAAAGCTAACCCAGAAGTGATCTAATTCGCCGGAGATCAACGTGGATACCTCCTCAATACAGGAGCCGCTCGCTGAACTCACCGACAAGGTCGATCAACTCAACCAAACGGTCCAGCGTTTCAGTACTTCATACGTGCAGTATGACTTCCTCAAGCGTGAAATGGATCGGCTCTCTGTCGTTGACCAAACGATCGGCGTTCGCGCTCAAGCCACCGCGGCAACAAAGACTGAAAAGAACGCAGAAGAAGTTGATAAGGTCATCGGCAACCTAAGTAGCCTCTCTCAACAAGTGAAGGGCCAGTTGCAATCCAGACGTCAAACGATGCTCAAACTTATCTCTGGCCTTGAAAAGGAGCTGGCGTCAATTTCGGGGAGTCAAGAATTATCATCAAAGCCGGTCCCCGCTCCTGTTAGCCCAATATCCCCAACAGCAGATCCTCTAGATGTCCCTGAGATAGAACCGGCCGTGACGTCCGACCCGGGTGCAGCGACTATTGAGTCGGCGGAAACCCCAGATTAGAACTCAAATTGTTGTCCGTCATTTCGGGCTGAAACCAAGCAGGCATCGAGAATTTTCTGAGTCTTAATCGAGATATCTGGCCAAAACGGATCCGGAGCCCCGCTTAGAGCGAGTTCCGCAAATTTACGGAATAGTTTTGTTTCCTGTGCCGTCGGATGGTTGTTCGCTTCTTCCTCGATCGATAACTCTCTCTCATTACGCTCCATAAAGAATTTACAGTCTTGCTGAACAAAGTTGGGGTTTGCGATCTTGAAGCCCAATTTTCCACCAGGATGAGGAAGGACAAAATCGTCAACTTTGAGATGTCCTTTCGAACCACTCACATGAAGCCATTGCTGATTTTCCGT
>JAKMGP010000162.1 GCA_022424905.1 Akkermansiaceae bacterium
GCCCCGATGATTGAGATCGGAGGGGTGTGCTTGGTGGGGAGATTGCCCGCTGTGTCAAAGAAGACGAGACCTGGTAGGTGAGCTAGGCCTTTTGCCACGGCATCCGGTCCCGCAGTGAGGGTGGTAGGTCGGGGTGTGAGGTGCGTTCTCGTTTTCATGGGGGTCGGGCTCGTTGACATAGCCAATCCGTTTTCTTAAGCTTGCCTCCCTGATGAAGAATTCACGAGTTTCCCGCAAGCCCAATTTGGGCATGTTTCATATCTCGTGCTGGATAATCGGGCTAGTGGCCTTTGGACAACTAATGTCAGTGGGTGTTGCTTTGGCCTTTAAAAACCAGCAGATTCCTCAACCTGAGGAGCGGATTGTGAAGGAATACGTGGTTGTGCCTGGCCCCCCTCCGGCTCTTATGACAGCGGGCGACGAGAAACCCGAGCCGATTGCGGCGCTTCCTCCTAAGCCGATCGCAGTGGTGTCTCCAAAGCCGCTTCCTGAGTCGAAAGAAGTTTTAACGGATTTGGAGTCGGTGGCAAAAGTCGCTGAAGAGGATGTCTTGAATCTTCCTCCCCCTGTTTTAGATCCGATCGTGGAGGCGCTCTTAAAAGATGCCCGGAAGGCGCGGGTGGAAGGTGATCTGATCCAAGCGTTGACAAAGTTGCAGGAGGCCGAGCTCAGGGAGCCACGTGATCCCAACGTCCTCTACAGCCTTGGTGCAACTTACGAAGCTTTTGGGATTTTTGACAAAGCGCGGGACTATTATTATGAAGTTTTTAATCTGGGACCAAACGCCGGATCGCTTTTTGAGAAGGCGAGTTTCAAGGTCGCGCAGGGTTTAGTTCCTGACGTTAAAAACTTAGCTCGCTTAGGGTGGGGCCGAATGACTAATCCGATCCAAGAGCAAAATGGGGAGCGCCGGACCTTAATTTTACCAGTGGAGGTTGATACGAGTAAAGATTTCGACCCGATGTTGTTTACTCCAAGGGTCCGGTTCTACGAGGAAGTGGATGGCAAGATCGGTCAGGCCATTATTCGACAGGGAGATTCTGGGAGCAAATGGGTGACTGGGGCTGCTGATTGGAAGGATGGCGAGGAAATCGCCGAAGTGTGGTATTTTGTGCCGGATCAGGATCCCGCGACCGGTCTTCTCTTTGGGCAACGAAAGTTTTACGGCTTTGTTGCTGAGCTCTATTACGATGGGCGCTTGAGCGATATTCGAGCTCACCCACGCACCCTTCTTCGTGAGGGTCTGGGTGAATCAACGATGGAGGAGCTACAGCGTGATCTTGATAACCTCGATGGGCTTGATCTTGAGGATCTGAGTGAAGGAAATTCGCTCTTGCCGAAACTTAATTTACCCTTCCGGGAGCCCGAAGCAGAGCTAGGCGGAGGGAATTAAGTGATTCCCCTTGATAATTCTCGAGAGATGACATCAGGCGTGACGCGCAAGGAAGGAGACATCCTAGGGGATTATCGCTTGGGGCACGTTGTCAGCGAAGGGCGGTTCACGCGCACATGGGAAGGAGAGCAGCTCTCGATGCAGAGGCTTGTTATGATCGAGATGTTGCGTAGCAAGTTCATGCGGCATCCGGGGGTGGTGGATTCATTCATCTCCGATGTGCGGGCTAAAGCCATGGTCACTCATCCTGGAGTCGGAGCGGTCTATGAAGTTTTCACTAAGGATGACGATACTTTTTTCTCTAGGGAAAAGCTGGAGGGCGACAGTCTAGAATCGTTGTACCAATCAGGAAGTCGGTTTTCTCCTTTGGAGATTGTCATCTTACTGGGTCAGATTGCGGAGGCGATGTCGCAGCTTCAAATTGAGGAGGTCGCGACGGTTGATTACGAACTCCACCATTTCGTGTTACCAAGCAAGGACGAAGTAAGGGTCATGAACTTGGCGGTCAAGGGTGCGCGTGATGACCAGATAGAAACAAGAACGAAGCAATTATTAGGCGGAGTTTTCGACGCGATGATGAGGCCGGGATTGCCAGGTGCCACGAGGGTGAAGTCACTCTGTGACTTTATGACTGATGCGAATCGGCCGAGGCCTCTCACCTGGAAGCAAATTCTCGATTTGAGTCATCAGGTTCGTGATCAACTACAAGGCAGAAAAAAGATTGTTCCCACCGTGGAAGGATCTTCGGGATACCAGATGAAGGAGCCACCGAAAGTCGCCGCCTCTTTTTGGGCGCTGATTGGAGGGGTGGCTTCAATCAGCGGGGTTATCTTTCTGATCGTTTTTTCTAACGATCAGAAAAGTCCTGTGCTCAATCAAGCGAGCATCGAAATGAAGGCTTATATCGAAATTCCCAATGGGCGCTACGAGATTCCGGGTGGGCGGGAAGTTTCAATTCGCGAAGGATTTACGATGAGCCGGACCGAGGTGACCTTGGGACAGTATAAGTCGTTCCTCGATTTTCCGGATCACCGAAGATTCGAGCACCCCGAGCAGCCCGTGAATAAAAAGAATCATAAACCAAATGATTGGGATGTGGTTTGGCCGGCGGCGGTTAGAGGCAAGATGTGGCTCGGACGGGCCATGTCGATCGAGTGTCCGGTCGTCGGGGTCGATTGGTGGGATGCCTATGCTTATGCACAATGGAGTCAGGGCCGTTTACCAACGCTATCGGAGTGGGTAGTTGCTGCTGAGTATGAAGGGCAGTCGCGCAAAGTCTCATTGTGGGGGCCTGTGGGCCATGACCAAATGGATGTGACTGGAGCAGGATTTGCTGGAATGGCTGGAAGTGTCCGCGAATGGACGGCGGTTTCTGAGATTAATCCGGCTGAATCGCTTGCACCAAAAGCTTATGTTGCCGCTGGGGCCTCTTTCGAAAATCAGGGTGGTGGGATTTTGGCTCGCCTTTGGGTCGATTCCCGCAGCACTCGGCGTAGCGATCTTGGATTTCGCGTAATCGCAAAAAAGTGAAGATGCCCAAACATAGTTTGGTAGTCGTAATCGTTGATTTTTAGGGCTTAAACCGACTTTGTGAAACTTTTCACAAAGAAAAACTTGCTTGGAGCGATGGGTGTCGTTAAATCCGCCCGGCTCCGATTTGGAGCTCGAAATCGCGATGGCTTCCATTTCCAGATTTTTTCCACTTTTGGTCCTCTTCTTTGTAACGGCACTTCCGGCAGTAGCTGCTGCGGGCAGTGGTGAGCTTCCGGATCACGATCACCTTCCTGCTGGCGCCGAACCTGTTATCTCATTGGGGCCGATTGTGATAACAAATTCAATGATAGCGGTTTGGGTCGTTGCAGCCCTCTTGATTGGAGTGGCCCAAATGGCAACGAAGAACCTCCAAATGGTTCCAAAGCGTGTGCAGAATTTTGTCGAGTGGATCGTTGAATCACTGTTCAGCTTTTTTGAAGGGATCCTCGGCTACAAATTGGCAATGAAGACCTTCTGGTTTCTTGGAACGATTTTCATTTTGATTCTTTTCTCGAACTGGTTTGGCCTTGTGCCAGGAATCGGAACTGTCGGCTGGGAGCTTACAGGTGAAGGGGTTGACCCAAACGATCGCTATCAGCCCTTCCTTCGTGGCGCCAATGCCGATCTCAATTTGACGAGCGCGATGGCTCTCACATTTGCGGTCTTGTGGTTTTGGTGGGCCATCACCGAAATCGGCGTAAAAAACTTCCTCGGGCACATTTTTGCGCCAAAAGGCGAATTCAAAGGGATTGTTTTGCTTCTCATGGGCGCCATCTTTCTCTTTGTAGGTGTTATTGAGGTATTATCGATCGCGGTTCGGCCAGTAGCTCTAATGTTCCGACTCTACGGGAACGTCTACGCCGGGGAAAGTATTTTGGAGACTATGTCGGCCATGAATGTGCCGATCTTCTTAAAGTGGCTTCCTCCCCTCCCCTTCTACTTCCTTGAACTCCTGGTCGGATTTGTCCAAGCCCTGGTCTTCTCTTTACTGTGCGCGGTCTTTATCAAGCTGATGTGTGAGCATGAGCACGACGACGAGCATGAGCACGACGACGAGGTTCAAGGGATTGAGCCTGTTCCCGAATCTTCTCCCTAAAAAAATCTTGTCGGTCAGACCATGGATCCCGTGGGGGCCGACGGAACAAACAACAAACTAAACAAACTAAGAAAATGGATAGTCTAATTCAAATCGCTGCGGCACTGCCTGAGCTGTTCAACCTCCTTGCGGAGTTGGAGGGTAAAATTCACATCGGCCTTGCAGGTCTTGGTGCTGGACTCGGTATCGGCCTTGTCGGTTCCAAAGCTGCTGAAGCTACCGGGCGTAACCCAAGCGCTTTCGGTAACATCATGACGATTTCGATCATTTTTGCCGCGTTAGCGGAAGGATTGATCTTCATCGCCATTTTCCTTGGCTAATAAGGATTCGGCCGGCGTCCCACCAGGGTCGCTGGCTTCCTTTTTCTTTCTCTAGTAAACAATTTTTTCAAAATGCTTCTCGATACCTTTCAAATTTTGGCCAGCGCTCCTGTTGAAGCCGGTGGCGATGAAGGAGCCGTCGGCGAAATTCTAAGGAAGTTCCACGTGAGCTGGCCTAGCTTTATCGCCCAGTGGGTCAACTTCATCATTATCTGTCTCCTTTTGAAGAAATTTGCTTATGCCCCTGTTCTTAAGATTCTCGACACGCGTCGCAATCGGATCGCTGAAGGAGAGGCCAAGATGGAGGAAATTCAGAAGAAGCTCGATGAGAGTGAACAGGAAAAAGCGGCTCTCCTAGAAAAGGCAAATGCCGACGCCAAGCGGATGATTTCCGAGGCCAAGCAGAGTGCGACTGCCCTCGGCGAGCAGAAGGCCCAAGAAGCGGTTGCCCAAGCTCAGACAATTCTCAACAAAGCCCAAGAAGCAGCACGCGCGGAGCGGGCTGCCCTAGCGACAGAGCTCAAACAAGAGTTCGGTCGTCTCGTTGTCGCTACCACTTGCCAAGTGACTGGCAAGGAGCTCAACGCTTCCGATCAGAAGCGGATCAACGAAGAAGCCGTTTCTAGTATCAACTAATTTTCAACTTAACCGACGATGAAAGTCTCCAAGGTCGCCCAGAGCACAGCTCGCCGTATTTTCCGCCTTTGTTCAAAGGATGGACAGGTGAACGAGGAGCATCTTAAAATCGCAGTGACTAAACTTGCTGAGGAGAAGCCTCGCGACTATCGCGGGATGCTTCAAGCGCTTCGTCGCCTTCTCCAAGCAGAGCTTGTTAAGAAGCAGGTCACAGTCGAAAGCGCCGTCGACCTAAACAAAGCGACCTCTAGCAAGGTCAAAAAATCACTCTGTAGCCAATATGGCGACGATCTTAACTTTGACTTCAAAGTGAGTCCCGAATTACTCGGCGGCATGCGCATCCGAGTCGGAAATGATCTTTTCGATGGCTCGGTCAAAGCTCGTCTCGAGCGACTCCAAGAATCTCTTTAACCCTTTTTCTCTCTCTTTTTACCCACTCTCTCACCAATACTTGTCATGAGCAGCATTCTCCAAGAACTGGAAGCCCAAATCGCGAACGTCTCTACGTCCGTTGAAAAAACCAACATCGGCATTGTCCGTGAAACCGGTGACGGAGTCGCTAAGGTCGAAGGACTCAGCGACGCCCAGCTGAACGAGATGATCGAATTTCCCGGCGGACTCACCGGACTTGCCCTTAACCTTGAGGAAGGTGAAGTCGGGGTGGTGTTCCTCGGTGACGGAAAGCACATCACCGAAGGCATGGAGTGCAAGGCGACTGGCAAGCTCCTTTCAATTCCGGTTGGCGAAAATTTCCTCGGGCGTGTCGTCAATACTCTTGGTGAGCCGATTGACGGAAAAGGCGATGTTAGCGCTGCGGATCAATACCCCGTTGAAAAGATTGCGCCTGG
>JAKMGP010000170.1 GCA_022424905.1 Akkermansiaceae bacterium
ACGCCGGAGTTCCTTCCGATATGTATCTTCTCGCAACGCTCGCAACCGAAGGAGGTGGAGGAACAAACACCCAAAAACTCTACGAAGAAGTTGCCTTCACGACCCGAAGCAAAGGAGGTCGCACTGCTCGTGAGATCCCACTCAAGTCACTTGCTCCCAATAAGCTCAAAAGATACATCGATAAGGGAGTTCCTATCTTATGGCAGATGTGCAGCCTGCCCGGTTACAATCAAGTAGCAAATGCCCGAACTCGGGCCAGACGTAATGTCACTAGCTGGACGGACTATGCCTCAAAGATTGCAATCGCAGCCGAAAAGAACTCTGAGGTTTTACAAACCAAAGCTAACTTCCACCTCTGTATGATCATTGGGTACAACGAAGAGACCAATGAAATCGCCGTTAGTGACTCGTGGGGGAAAAACTACTCCGTCCGCTGGATCCATGTTGATGAAGCTGAAGCGGTCAACAATAAGGGCGGCTACGTGATCGATATCTAGATCCCGTCGAAGGTTAAAATCACCGGATTGTGATCCGAGGCTACCGGATCGCTAGCGGCCGGAACTTCAATCTTTGCTTTTTTAATCAAAGGGGTCGTGAAGATGTGATCGATTCGCAGGCCTTCATTCAAACCAGGCTTCCAAAAATTAAAGGTCTGCTTCTGCCTTTCCCCGCCATGATCAACCAAAGCGCCCGACTTAATAAGAGTCTTGATCGCTGGGTTCGCGGTGGTCGCATTGAAATCCCCCATTAATATTACAGGATCAACGGAATGCTTTCGTTTCGAAATTCGCTTCAAGATTAACTCTGCTGCCTTCTCGCGTGACGGTTGGCTTTGGTGGTCCCAGTGTGTGTTATATACGTAAAGTGATTCACCCTCTTTTCCGATCAACCGCACCCAAGAGCAAATCCGCGTGACACGATTCCCCCAAGTCATACTCCCGGGTTTTTTTGGCATGTCTGAAAGCCAAAACGTCCCCTGCTCCGCCGTATCGGCCTTCCATATTTCAGGATCAAAAAAGATTGGAGAATACTCCCCACGCTTCCTTCCATCATCCCGGCCAACCCCGATCTGGACAAATTTGGAGAGCCCCTTTTTGACATCTTCAACCTGGTTATGCTTTGCTTCTTGAAGTCCGATAATTGAGAACTTTCCTTTTTTGAGGAACTCCACAACGCGCGGCGAGCGCCTCTTCCAATCTCGCTCACCCCGATCGCCACTCGTATCCTGACGAACATTATAAGTCACCACTTTGACTTCACCCGTTACCGGAAGAAACATGAATAAGAACGAGAATAAGAGTTTCATTCTCACTCAACTTAAAAGCTTTTTCTTCAGCTGGCGAGCTCGCGCTTCCACATCATGGCCACCCACCACATTGACGTGGCCAAGCTTACGCCGTTCACCAAGGCTACTTTTCCCATAGAGGTGCAACTTCGCACCTTCGGTCGCACAAATCTCGCTGGTCTTTAAATCTGGATTCCACATATCACCGAGCAAATTGATCATGACGGTGTCACCCAACAGCTCTGTTGAGCCAAGCGGAAACCCACAAACAGATCTTATTTGCTGCTCAAACTGTGAAGTCACACAACCATTCATGGTGTAATGGCCTGAGTTGTGCGGACGCGGTGCCATCTCATTTACCACCACACGACCCGATTTCTCGACAAAAAACTCAACTGCAAGAAGCCCCCGATAGTCCAACTCCTCCGCCAAACGGATCGCGATCGACTCAGCCTCCGCCAAGGTCTCTAACGAAACCCGTGCTGGGACAATCGTCAAATCAAGAATATGGCTTCGGTGCTCATTCTCCGCTACCGGAAACGCCAAACAAGAACCACCTTGATCACGTGCTACCAAGACGGAGACCTCGCAATGAAAATCGACAAACCCCTCCAAAACCGAAGGTTCACCTTCTACTGATTCCCAAGCTGCCTCTAATTCGTCAACTGAGGTAATTTTAACTTGTCCCTTGCCATCATAACCAAAGGCCGCTGTCTTCAATACCGTTTCCGGCCCAATCTTCTCATATGCTACGTCCAGCTCAGCGAACGAATTCACTAACATGAAAGGCGCACAAGGAATCCCGTGCTCCCGAAAAAACGTCTTCTCCCGTGAACGATGCTGACTAACTCCAATACTTTCAGCTGAGGGATAAAGCCCAACCGTCTCTTCGACAGCTTCTAAAGTTTCCAGCGGAATATTTTCAAACTCCACCGTTGCCACATCAACTTGGCTACAAAATTCCCCGAGCGCTTTAACATCGTCAAAATTACGCTTCAAAACTAGGTCAGCCACGCCCTCCGTTGGCTCTGCAGTCGGCGTCCCACTCCAAACTACCGTCCTCACCCCCATTCGCCTCGCATCGAGGCACAACATTCGGGCAAGCTGCCCTCCCCCTAAAATTCCTAGCGTCATCATTAGGGTTGAGGTGGCAAAACTTTTTCAAGCACCGTATCCCGTTGATCGTCCCTAAATTGCTGCAACTTACACGCCAAAGCCTGATCGGTAGTCGCCAAAATCGAAATTGCCGACAGACCAGCATTACCCGCTCCGGCATCGCCAATCGCAAAAGTCGCCACCGGAATTCCCTTCGGCATCTGAACGATGGAAAGCAGCGAATCCATTCCACTTAACGCCCGCGACTTCACCGGAACGCCAAGCACCGGAAGAATCGTCATTGAAGCCACCATCCCAGGAAGATGCGCTGCTCCACCAGCTCCTGCAATAATGACTTTCAAACCACGTTCTTGAGCCGATTTAGAATATTCCACTAACAGCTCAGGAGTGCGGTGCGCACTCACCACCCGGGCCTCGTAGGGGACCCCAAATTGCTCCAAAACCTCGACGGCTTTTTCCATGGTTGGCCAATCGGAATCACTTCCCATGACCACACCCACCAAAGGCTGCTCTGTCTCGCTCACGAAAAGAGTATCTAACGGACTAGCTGGCCTTGGCAAGGCTCATGGTTTCTCGATCGAAATCAATTCAACCTCGAAAGTCAGGGTCGCCCCGGCAGGAATGACACTTCCAGCCCCAGAATCTCCATAAGCAAGATCAGACGGAATAACAAAACGATACACCGCACCCGGCTTCATAAGCTGAAGTCCTTCCGTCCACCCCTTAATCACCTGATTTAGAGCAAAGACTGTGGGTTGCCCTCTCTCCCGCGAGCTGTCAAAGACCGTTCCATCAGCAAGCGTGCCTAAATAATGCACTTTTACTCTAGAGGCCGGGCCCGGGCTATCACCTTCACCCTCAGTTAAAATCTGATATCGTAGCCCTGATTCTGTTGTAATCACTTGGGGGTTATCCCTCAAAACCCTCTTCGAAACTGCACGTTTACTGAGCTCCTTATTCTTGCTACTACTGAAGAATGGACCGCGAACAGCCTGCTCGGATGTAGCTTTCTCTGACTTCGACTGACCATCCTCTGACTCATCATCAGATCTAAAAATCCCCAAAAGCACCACTCCAACCAGCACGACACTTGGGACAAGTTGACGCAGTTTCACCCCGAAAACCCTAATGGCTTTCATTTTTAGAGCAACGAAGATCGTGAACCTTAAATTTTCCGTGGCCTCCATTCTCTCTCCGGCCTAAAACCCCGCTATGGACTCTCTGTTTACACCCGAAGACTCGGCACCGAACGAGATGGAGTCCCATTCCAGCGAACCCCTTGCCGCGCGCATGCGCCCGCACTCGCTTTCTGAGATCGCCGGTCAAAAACACATTTTAGCTGAAGGAAAACTCCTCCGCCGTGCCATCGAGGCTGATCGCTTCACTTCCCTCATATTTTATGGCCCTCCAGGCACTGGGAAAACCACTCTAGCCAGTATCATCGCCAGATCCACCGGATCGCGATTTGAATCGCTTAATGGTGTCGAATCCAACGTCGCTGAGATTCGTGCCAAGATCGAAGCCGCCCGTACCTACCAGACGCTTCGGGATCAAACCACCGTGTTATTTATCGACGAAATTCACCGTTTTAACAAAGCTCAACAAGACTCCCTTCTTCCACACCTCGAGCGAGGCACCGTCCGCTTCATCGGCGCAACAACCCATAACCCCTACTTTTACGTCAATTCTCCTTTAGTCTCCCGATCCCAGATTTTTCAACTCGAACCGGTAGCCACTGACGACCTCATTCCACTCCTCGAACGCGCACTCAACGACCAAGAAAGGGGCTTTGGTAAAATGAAAATCGATGCCCACTCTAATGCCCTTCGCCACCTCGCCGAAAAAGCTGATGGTGATGCACGCAAGGCACTCACCGCTCTTGAGCTCGCGGTTCTCACCACCCCTCCTGACAATGGGGCCATCATTATCGACCTCGCAATCGCCGAGGAATCTATTCAACAAAAAGCCGTTCTTTACGATTCAGATGGAGACCAACATTACGATACAATCTCAGCCTTCATCAAATCAATCCGCGGTTCTGATCCCGATGCTGCCCTTTATTGGCTCTCCAAAATGCTCCATGCCGGTGAAGACCCACGCTTTATCGCTCGCCGACTCGTGATATCGGCCTCCGAAGACATTGGCCTTGCAGATTCTTCTGCCCTACAACTCGCAATATCCGCCCAACAAGCCTTGGAGTTTGTGGGCATGCCAGAAGGACGTATCCCTTTAGCTCATGCTACCGTCCACCTTGCCACCGCACCAAAGTCGAACTCCGCTTACAAAGCTCTTGGAGCCGCCCAAGCCGACATTGAAAAAGGAATGACACTCAAAGTTCCAGAGTACCTTCGCACTCGCTTTCGAAAGCAACTCGCTGAAGAATCGGGAGCCGATAAAGCAGCCATGCAGTATCTCTACTCACACGACTACAAAGGCAACTTTACCCCCCAAGCATACCTTCCGGAAGGCCGCACCTATTACGAACCAACGATCAACGGGATGGAGAAGCGAATCAAAGACCGTTTGGATTTTTGGCGAGGCCAATTCGAAGAAAAGTAGGCCCTACTCACGCTCCAACTCACGCTGAAGATTCTCCATCATTCGACGCATTAATCCTAGTTCACGGCGCATCCGATCACGGCGAAAACCTTGCTGACCCTCTTGATCAAGAACCACATTGCCCTCTTCGGGTGTGAACGGCTCGGGAGCATTTTTGAGAGCATTTGTAATATCGTCACCCGGCAAAACCAGGGTGCTGATCCGCCCGGCACGCGCGATCACCATTCCGATAATCCTCCCATCTAAATCCACGATCGGAAGTCCTGCATCCTCGACCTCAAGCTCCATATCTGATTGGATCACATTCCCAAAACCGCCACGCACGCGGCTTTGCCCACCACTCATCTGATCCATTTGTTCAAGCCGGCGAGA
>JAKMGP010000256.1 GCA_022424905.1 Akkermansiaceae bacterium
TTTGTGAAGGTGGTCCCGGTCCTACTTACACAGAGGCGCCAGCCCTCGAAAGCGGTCGTTTCATAAGTAAAACGGGTTAAATTCCTTTTGGATTTCAAGCTATTCATCGGATTATTCGATAGTTAATCCAGTTTTTGGAGATTTCACCTAAAAATTGGGTCTAAAAAGACGATTCTTTGGTAAACCGAAGCAAAAAAGGATTGCATAGGACCTTCTAAACTGGTTTTTTCCGCGCTCGCGAGTCTTACAAATCGTCGTAGGTCCTTTGGAATTCTCTTCCGGAATTCGCTCGCTCAAAGGGGAACCCGACAAACCAAAAAAAAAATGTCAGAAGAAAATACTGAAGTTGAAGAGAAGCCCGATCCAATCAAGCTGAACCGTTTCGAGCTCCCAAGCCGTCTTATCAAGAACGAGGACACCGCTACCGATACATTCGCCCAGTTCACCGCTGAGCCATTTGAGCAGGGATTTGGCCATACGATTGGTAACTCTCTTCGCCGCGTTCTCCTTTCCTCACTTGAAGGCGCAGCTATCACATCTGTGCGCATCGCTGGAGTGCAGCACGAGTTCGCAACTCTTCCCGGAGTCATTGAAGATGTTACTGACATTGTTTTAAACCTGAAGAAGGTAAAATTTAAGGCTCATGAAAAAGAGCCCCGCGTCCTTAGCCTCAAGGTCGAAAAAGAAGGCGTTGTTACCGCCGGCGATATCCAAGAAGATAATATCTATGAGGTCGTCAATAAGGATCAGATCATTTGTACGCTCGATAAGAAGGTAAAATTTGACGCTGAGATCGAGGTTCAAGTGGGCCGTGGCTTCAAGACTGGCGATGAAAATAAACGCGATGGCGCTCCTATCGGAGTGATTGCGATTGATTCAATCTTCTCGCCGGTTTCGCGCGTGAAGTATGAAGTAGGGGCGACCCGTGTCGGTCAAATGACTGACTTTGATAAAGTGGTTTTAGACATCTGGACAGACGGGCGAATCGAGCCTCATGATGCTCTCTTGCAAGCTTCTGCGATTCTGCGTCATCACCTTGACGTGTTCGTCAACTATGATGATGATGCAGTCGGATTTGAGGAGGCTCCTGCCGAGCAGTCCGAAGAGAATGCTGCCCTCAAGAAGCTTCTTAATATGAGCGTCAACGAGATTGAGCTTTCTGTTCGTGCCGCCAACTGCCTCAACAATGCAAATATTACCTCAGTGGGGCAGCTTGCCCTGAAAACTGAGGCAGAAATGCTCAAATATCGTAACTTTGGTAAAAAGTCACTCAACGAGATCAAAGACAAGCTTCAGGAGCTTGGCCTTGGCCTGGGACTCAACCTCGATCCTTCACTCTTAACTGGGCCTGCACTGGGTGCTCCGGCTGCTCCCCGCCTTGGTGTGGAGGAAGAGGCTCCGGTTGGACTTGCAGACCTCATCGCTCAAAACCTCGACCAGTAAAGGTCGCTTAAATATTGCAATTTAAAAACAAACAAACTGATGAGACATCGTCGTAAAACAGTAAGACTCCAGCGCAAAGACGGTCATCGTCGTTCTCTGCTTGCCAACCAGGCCTGCTCTCTCATCGAGCATGGTCGTATTCGCACCACGCTTGCCAAGGCTAAGGCGCTTCGGCCCATCGCCGAAAAGCTTGTCACCCTTACAAAGAAGGAAGATGGCGTTCATGCTCGCCGGATGGCGTTTCGTTTCCTTCGCCAGAAGGATAGCGTGAAGCGTCTTTTTGACATCGTGGCTCCTGCGGTCGGTGATCGTCCGGGCGGCTTTTGCCGGATTACCAAGCTCGGGCCTCGTCCTAGCGATTCCGCTCCGATGGCATTCATCGAGTGGGTTGATTTGGAAAATCTTGGAGACGATATTGATATCGATGACGATATCGATGACGTTGCCGAAGAGGGCGAAGAGTAAAAGTAACTCTTAAATCGAATTCCAAGCGGCTGACTTCCTGAAGGAGGTTAGCCGTTTTTCGTTGCTCGAGTTATTCCTTTCTTCAATCTGCGTCCGAAATGATTGCCAAAGTAAATTTTGTCTCCTTTGCCGCTGCACTTGGCTTTTTTTGCTTGCCTTGGTTGGACTTCCAATGCTCCGGCAAATCAAAGATCACGCAATCTGGATTTCAGACCGTTACGGGAGGGGGGAGTCTCGGGGAAGAGGTGAAATTAAAGTTCGGAGATCGAGGTGATGATGAAAGCCAGGAAAGTTTTGATGCCGCGTTGTATGTGGCAGTTGCGTTAGGGTGCATCGTCCTTGGCCTACTACTCGCGTTTATTGGATTGCTAGGTGGTGGGCCACCTTCACCTGCTCTACCGTCCCTTGCTGCTATGGCTCTCATGCTGATCGGATTGCAAATGAAGCTTGGATTTCCCATGGAGCAGAAGATCGTTAAATCATATCAAAGGGACGGGGTGAAGGGGGAAGCTGCAGCTGTTGATGCTAGCGAACTATTGACACTAGAAAAAATAAGGATCGTTTACCGTCCCGGAATTTATTTTGAACTGGGAAGTCTATTGCTCCCGATCGGTGTCGCGTTCTTTGCGATGAGGCCCACCTGAAGGAGGCTGTCGTTTGCTCAGCGTCCGTCACCGGTATAGATAATCTTTCCGTCTTTCGGTGCCTGAGGCCATGGAGTTTTACCCGGTGGCCATTGCTGCGGTTGGGTCTTTCGGATTTTTTGAACCTCCTGTTTCACCCAATCGGGCACAGTTGCGTTTTCCTTTTGTCCGTAAACCCAAGGGAGGGCAGGCGTCATGAGGCGATTTGTTCCTTTTAAAGCAGGTCGCTCTTTTCCAATTGCAGTCACTCGATCATTGAGGTGTTTTACGATTTTTGGGTATTTGGCCGCGATGTCTTTTTTTTCGGAAGGATCAATTTCAAGATCATAAAGTTCCTTCCCGATTAATTTATATTTCCCTTTGCGAATCGCAGGAAATCGAACACTGCCAGAAACTTCAAAAATGATCTCATCGCGGGGGCTCGGTGATCCCGAAAAAAGAAGATTGGTCATATTTTTTCCATCCAGAGGGCGCTCTTGATCAAGGGAAGCTCCTGCAAGAATGGCGAAGGTGCTGAAAAGATCGGTGACGTGGATCATTCCGCTATTTTTGGAATTGGCTTTGATTTTTTCAGGCCAGCGCATCACGCAGGGCACGCGGACCCCGCCTTCGTAGTTTGTATTCTTGGTTCCACGATAGGGCGTGTTCATTTCTTCTCGGAGGCCTCCATTATCGTTCGAAAAGATGATGAGAGTATTATCTCGGAATCCACTTAGATCGATCGCGTTTACGATAAGTCCGACAGCATCATCAAGACACTTTAAGGCTGCGTGTCGTTTGCTGTGCCTTTCCATATAGCGAGGGATTTCCTCAAGAGGACCATGAACGGCGTTGAAGGCGACATACATGAAGAGGGGTTGATCTTGCCGCTTCATGCGGTGGTCTGCGATCACGCGAACGGCTTCGTTAGCGATTAAGTCTGTGCTGTAACCCGGCTCAAATATGGGTTGCTGGTTCCTGTGCCAGTCGTAAACCGCGAAGCGGGCAGGCGCGTTGTGCGGAATCGTTTTATTGTTGTAGTCAATACCCCATCCGTAATGACCGTATTGATGGTCGAAGCCCTGCCCCATTGGGAGTTGACCGGGAAGCCATTCTCCGCAGTGCCATTTGCCGGAGATAGAGGTGAAGTATCCAACCTCTTTTAAGGCTTCTGCAATTGTGCGTTCCTCGGATGCCACTCCGTGGATTCGTCGCGTTTCGTCGCCAGCCTCATTCTTGATCAACTTCATCCCGAGTTTAGCCAGATAGCTAGGTTTTCCAAAATCCTCCGAGCGCCAATCACTCCAAGTCCGAAAGGCGTATCGTCCCGTCAGGAAGGCGGCACGGCTAGGAGCGCAAACAGCATGAACATAGAATTGGTCCAGGCTAACTCCTTGTGATCGAAGCTTCGTAATATGTGGTGTGAGATTGGCTTGGCCTCCATTAAAGGCTGGTTCGTTCCATCCCATATCATCTGAAAGGATGAAAATGATATTGGGCTTTGATCCGTCGACCGGAGAACCGTGAGTTAGGTTAAGGGTGGCGAGAAAGAGAATTAGTTTTTTCATAAGAATAGGGCTTAAATATCACAAATTTGTATAGCCTCTTTGAGTCCCTTCATCGGGTCGCCGGTAGGAATCCATTCGTGACCGACGTAGCCTGAGTAGTTGACCTTAAGGAGGGCTTTCATAATTCCTCGATAATTAATTTCTTGGTCGTCGCCGATTTCCCCGCGTCCGGGATTTCCGGCGATCTGGACATGGCCGATGAACTCGTGGTGCTGCTCAATTCGGCGGATGAGATCTCCATCCATGATCTGCACGTGATAGGCGTCAAATAAGATTTTGAAGGATGGAGAGGAAACCGCTTTGACAATTTCGACGCAATCATCGACGTGGTCGCCCTGATAACCAGGGTGACCTTTCATGTTTTCTGCGATCTTGGAATTTAAAGGCTCGAGGATAAGGGTAACGTTATGTTTTTCGGCGACTTGCGCCATTCGTTTGAATCCTTCAATACAGTTTTTGACTCCTTTTTCGATCGAGACTTTACTGCCATTTTTGTGATGAGTGGTATCGAGTAGGCCAGTAAAAGTCATGACATTTTGGAACCCAGCAGCTCCGGTTGCAGTAATGGCTTTTTCTAAGATCGAAAAAATTTCGGGATGATGACCTTTGTTGTTCATACCTCGTTCGAAGTTATGAGATTTGGTGGCAGCACAAACTAGTCCCGTGTTTTTCAGGAGGGGAAGTTGCTCGGAGGAGAAGAGTTCGACTCCAGCAATGCCTAGCTTTTTGGCATTTGAGATGAGGTCTAGTGGTGTCCACTTAGCTCCGACCATGAAAGGCCACGCGGCGATCACCTGTTTGATCCGGCCTTTACGAGCGAT
>JAKMGP010000317.1 GCA_022424905.1 Akkermansiaceae bacterium
TCGATGGGGTCAACCTGCGGCAAGCCATGCAGTCAGGTCGTTTCACACCGGACGAGGCACTTACCTTAGTACAAGAAATGTGTGCCGCCCTGAAATCCGCCCATGAAGATGGAATTCTTCACCGCGATATCAAACCAGAAAACGTTCTCCTCGATTCGCAGGGCCGCCTTAAAATTGCCGATTTCGGGATTGCAAAAATCATCGGGCCAGATGAACCCGCAAACTTCACTCTGACCCGGCAAGATTCAATTCTGGGATCACCCCAGTATATGGCGCCTGAGCAAATCGAATCACCAGAAGATGTCGACCAAAGAGCCGATATTTACTCGCTTGGTGTTGTTTTCTACGAGCTTCTAACTGGAGAGCTCCCACTGGGCCGATTTGCGGCACCCTCTTCTAAAAACGAAGTCGACACCCGCATTGATGACATTGTCCTACGGACCCTAGAAAAAGAAAGAGAGGCTCGCTTCCAAACCGCTGCAGATGTCGGCACTAAGGTGGCCTCTCTTTCCAAATCCCCTCCTCTCCCCTCTGCCAATCGCAGCAAAGGCGCACCAGCTCGCTTCGCAACACTCTCCGCGATCCTCACCGCCATCAGCCTTCCGTTAATTTATATCATCTTCTTCACTTTCAGCTCATATTCTGAGTCTCTTGCACCCGAAACTCCCAATCAGTTATCTGAGGAAATTTCACGAAACCTGTGGAAACCCATCCTTGGAATTGGCGCAGCAATCCTCTCCGTCACCACAGCAATCAGCGGCTTCGTTTTCGGGTTAAGCTCCCTACGAGAAATCCGTCAATCCGAGGGACTAAAAAGCGGTCTCTCGCGAGCGACCTTAGCCACCGTCACTTGGCCCATTCTGATTTTCCTAGCCATCGTGGCCTCGTCCGTAGGCGCTAGTATCCCTACCTCATTTCCCATCTTAGCTCTCCTTCTTGTCGTAAGCTTTGGGCTAATTTACTGGGCTCTCATTCCACCTCTCTTACACTGGGCACGTCACCAAAAGAGTCCCGGGCCTCGTTTCAGCCGAGTCACAAGCATCCTTACTTCCTACTTTACGGTTCTAGTAACCATTTCAATGATCCAAACTTCAGTGACAATAACCGCCTCCAACACATTTTCCTCTTCTTCACATATCTTCCCGTTTTACGGTGAACATTCTCGGGTGCAAATTAAGATCAAGGATTTTAATCTCACAGTGAACGGGAGAAACTATGGTCGGGTCGAAGATGGCGACCAAATTAGTGTGAAAAAAGGAAAGGTCTTCCTGAACTCCTATCAGATCACTTCCCCTGATCATAAAAAATGGGTTCCCGGTTTTCCTGTTCCATCATCAAAACCGGATGAGGAGAGAGCCATCCCACCTCAGGAGTAATGATTTCGGCATCAGAAAATTTTCACACCACTCGCTGGACGATTGTACGTAAAGCACAAGGCGAAACTCCTGAAGCTAAATCCGCACTCTCCGAGCTCTGTCAGGCCTACTATACTCCAATCTTTCGCTTCCTTCTCCTTGAAGGAAAATCTCGAAACGAAGCGGAAGAAATGAGCCAAAGTTTTTTTGCCCGCCTCCTTGGGAAGAATTCGATCCATCATGCTGATCAAAAAAAAGGGCGCTTCCGTTCCTATCTTCTCGGTGCCCTGAAGCATTTTTTAGCAGAGGATCGTCGTAATAAAGGACGCCTCAAACGAGGAGGAAATATTAAACACCAATCACTCGATGCACCGGCTACCGAGACCACCTCTAGTCCCCAGCTCACCGACCCCACCAGCTCCATCCCTGATGCTTACTTTGACCGCGAATGGGCCTTCGCTTTGATGGACCGAGGACTCCAGACTGTCGAAGCGACCTTCATGAAAAATGGGAAACCCATTCACTTTAAAATACTTAAACCTTGGCTCATGGGCGATTCCACAACCCTCTGCCAAGCCTCTGCTGCCGCAACTCTCAACCTTTCCCCCGGCGCAATCAAAGTCTCAATTCACCGGCTCAGAAAAGACTTCGCAGACGCTATTCGTGCTGAAATCGCCCAAACTGTCGACACTCCCACGGAGATCTCTCAAGAACTTAATTACCTGATCGAAGTCATCTCTAAGGTTACCTGAATTTAAATCCTCAGCATCTGCGCCTCAAGCATCAGGGCCTTAATTTCAAACTCACAGAGATTGAAGGAGCAATGGTCATCCCCGATATTATTGGACTAAACAAGTTCGATTATCACTCCTGAACACAGCCCAAACTCACTCAACACAAAATCGCCAGTCTGTCCTCCCCCCAATCTTTTTGGGGGGAAAAGTTCCCAGCGCTCGACATTTCTTGCTGCTCCGCTACCCCTCCTCCTTCAGCCCATGACTCTTTTTTCCGCAAACGAACTCCGCCTCGCTTACGGCCACCTAACCCTCCTCGATGGCGTCACGGTCGCAATTTCTGCCGGCGAAAAAGTAGGCCTCGTCGGACGCAATGGATGCGGGAAAACTTCTCTTCTTAAAATCCTCGCCAACGAAAACCAAGCTGACTCAGGAGAAACCTCGGCCCGCCGCGGTCTGCGTGTTGGCTACCTCCCTCAGGAGTTCGAGCTCGACCCCGCCCTCTCGGTTTACGACAACATCACCGCCGGTGCAGCCGACGTTGCCACAGCCGTCACCCGCTATGAAAATGGCGATGGTAGTGAATCCGAACTCGCCGACCTCCTCACTCTGATAGAACACACCGACGGCTGGAACCTCGACGCTCGGATTAAAGCACTTTCAAATGCCCTCTTTACTCCCCCACTCGAATCCGAGACAGGGCCACTTTCCGGTGGTGAAAAACGTCGCGTCGCCCTGTGCAGTGCCCTTGCTTCACAACCCGATCTTCTTCTCCTTGACGAACCCACCAACCACCTCGATTCCGAATCAATCCGTTGGTTAGAAGACTTTCTCAAAACCTACACCGGCGCCGTGATCTTCGTCACCCATGACCGCTACTTCCTCAACGTCATCGCCACTCGCATCATCGAGATCTCGGATGGCAAAGCTTACTCCCATCCCGGAAACTACACCGCCTTTCTCGAGTCCAAGGCAGCCCGACAGGAAATCGCCGAGAACACCGAAAAGAAGCGCCAAAAATTCCTTAAGGACGAACTCAAATGGGTCAAAGCCGGCGTCAAAGCCCGCACCACCAAATCCCGCTCCCGCCTTGATGCATTCTACGAAGTCAAAGATCAGGATGCTCCCGTTCGCGAAGGTGAAATTGATCTTCTCATCCCTCCTCCGCCAAGACTCGGTA
>JAKMGP010000318.1 GCA_022424905.1 Akkermansiaceae bacterium
ACCGAGATTGCACGACTCCTGGATCAAGTAAACGAAGTGGGTCCTCTTTAAAGGTCTCATAAAGCATTACCTTGAGTTCGCCTTTGGATCGTGGAGAAACGGTTGCGTTGAGCCAGAGGCATAGAAGGGAAAGAAGGAAACCCATAAAGAGGATTGGGAAAGCAATGCGATAAAGCCCCATGCCTGCGGTGCGCAGAGAATTGATTTCCTGGTCTGAGGAAAGTCTTCCAAAAACAAGTAATACTGCTGCCAGAAAACCCCATGGGATCGTGAAGACCAATGAGACGGGTAATAGCTTCAGGATGAAGATTCCAAGAAAGGAAATAGGGGCACGGCGTTCAACGAGGAGTTCGTTGATCTCTTTGAAGATATTTCCGAGGACTAGAACGACACTTAAAATAAGGACCGCGTAAAGTGCTGAGACAGATACCTGCCGGGTGATGTAGCGGTCACTTTTTAAAAACATCCTCGATGGCGAAGGGTAGCTCCTGTCTCGTTGAAGGTCGAGAGGGAACGCCGCCTAAAATAGCTTCTTTTTTTTATAAGAAAAGGTGGCGGAGAGGGAAGGAATTGAACCCACCAAGGACAGATTGCCCTTCAACGGTTTTGAAAACCGCGGCGACCACCAGGCACGCAGCACTCTCCACGGGAAGGCTGGCCGACATTTAGGGGGGCGTCAAATGAATGAATTCGATCTGATGATTTTTTTAAAACGAGAGAATCTGAGTTTTTAGGAGCTGGCTTTAGATGAGGCGATGGTTTTGCGCTGTAATTGAGTTCATTTGTGGAAAGGTTTCGCTAGTGAAAGTCGTGTGAAACTGTCGCGAATTCTTCGGACATGTTTAAGGGTTTTAGGGATGTGACATAGATCGTTGGCTGCTGTCCTTCGCTAATTTGTAAACGGCCTTGGGCGAGTAGGAATGATTCGCTGGTAATGATGAGTTTAAATTGGTGAAAAGTTTTTCGAGGGATGAAAAGGTTCGCGATTCCAAATTCGTCTTCAAGTGAGACGAAGCAATGCCCCTTCGCGGTGCCTGGGCGTTGCCGGCAGATAACCAAACCTGCAATGATGAGTCGTTTTCCATGGGGTATTTTAAAGAGGCTCGCGGAGGTGGCTAGTTCGACACTCTGTTGTTTTCGCCAAAGCCTCATTGGGTGGGGCCCTGTCGTCGCTCCCACTAGAGAGAGGTCCGCTTGAAGTCGTTCGGTAGCTGACATCATTTCTAAAACTTGTTCCTGAGCTGGCGAGTTTGCAAAAAGGTCATCGAGTGGTAGTTGCTCGGCTTGCCAGAGAGCATCTCGACGATGCTCGATTTCCGGAAGGTCGTTTAAAGCGCCGGCGGCTGCGAGAAGGCGGCGTTCTTTGATATTTGGACGAACTCTCCGAAGGAAGTCATCGAGCGAGGCGAAAGCGGAGAAGGAACGTTCTTCAATCAGGCGCTCCATCGCCTTTTGACGTAATCCTTTCAGTCGGTGGAAGCCGAGGCGGAGAGTTTTATCGGCAATCACTTCGGTCGAAATCATAGAGTGCCTCACGGAGATAGGCTTTGTCCGTATGCCGTGTCGTTTCGCGTCCTGTAGGAGAGTGTTGACGGAGTAAAATCCCATCGGCTGATTGTTGATCAGCCCGCAGTAAAATTCAGCTGGGCGGTGGACCTTGAGCCAGCAGGAAGCGTAAGCGATAAGGGCGAAGGAAATAGCGTGGGATTCGGGAAAGCCGTAAAGCGCAAAGGAGCCAATCGATTCGATGACTCGTCGCTGAACCTCGGGTGCAACTTGCCGTTCGTTCATGCGGGTTTTTAGTTTGTTTACGATGGCATTCATGCGCCCGTCGGATCGTTTAAAGGACATTGCTTTACGCAGAAAATCAGCTTCCACACCTGAGAAGCCAGCGATCACCATCGCCATGCGAAGGACTTGTTCCTGAAAAAGAGGGACCCCTAGAGTCCGTTTCAGAATGGGTTCAAAGTCCGGGTGAATGTATTCGATATCCTCACGGCCAGTTCGGCGGTTCAAGTAAGGGTGCACAAGGTCTCCCACAATGGGACCAGGGCGGATGATTGCGACCTCAACCGCAAGATCGTAAAATTTGCGAGGCTGCATGATTGGGAGAGTGGCCATTTGTGCGCGGGACTCAACTTGGAAGGTCCCCACGGTGTCGGCTCGGCAGAGGAGGTCGTAAGTGGCGGGATCATCTTTCGGGATTTTGGCAAGAGTGACCGGGTGGCCACGTCGCTCGCAAATTCTCAGAGCATCTTCCATCGCGGCCAGCATCCCGAGCCCTAGGAGGTCGACTTTAACAATACCGAGATCTTCGCAATCATCTTTGTCCCATTGTATGATCGTTCGATTCTCCATCGTGGCGGGCTGAAGCGGGACGACGTGATCGAGTCCGTCGTCGCAAAAGACCATTCCTCCTGAATGCTGACCCAGGTGCCGGGGGCAGTGGAGGACGGCCTGATAGAGTTGTAAAAGAGGTTTGAAGCGCGGGTGAGAAGAGGGGATTCCAGATTTTTCGATGGTTCCAGCGAGCTCCATGACTTTGTCGCTGGGGTAGTAGTTACTCATCGAAACCTCATCGCTTACGGGGTCGCGAGAGGCGTCGTGAACCTTGGGCGAGGCACAGAGATCGGTAAAACGGTTCGCAATCGATTCTGGGAAGCCCAAGATTTTAGACATTTCCCGGAAGGCCGAGCGCGGTTTGTAGGTGATGACGTTGGCTGTCATCGCAGCTCCGCGTGGGGCGTATTTTTGATAAACGTATTGAATGACAGATTCTCTTTGCTCGCCGGAGGGGAAATCGATATCGATATCGGGCCAGGATTGGCGGTTTTCGGAGAGAAAGCGCTCGAAAAGAAGGCCGCTTTCGACTGGATCGACACTTGTTACGCCAATTGCGTAACAGACTAGCGAGTTAGCTGCCGAGCCCCGGCCTTGGCAGAGGATCCCTTGAGATCGGGCGAAACGGACAAGATCCCAGACAATGAGAAAGTATCCAGAAAAACCAAGTTTTTCTATAGTTATCAATTCATTATCAATTTGTTGATAATGTTTTTTACTAAAATTACAAAAACGTTTTTTAAAGCCGTTTTTCACGACTTTCCTAAGATATTCACATTGTTCGCGATCTGTGAATAACTTACCAGTGTCAGAATCTCGGTAGGATGGAAAGCGATAGCCCAGATTTTCGAGTGAGAATTCGCAACATTCTTGAGAGAGAGCAAGTGCGTTGTGAAAAGCTCGTGGATAGCATGTGAATAAATTGTGAATAACTTGAGGAGGCTTTAAGAAACGCTCTCCATTTCGTTCAAGGAGGCGTCCGGCGTCATCGAGAGTTTTGTGTTCGCGTAAGCAGGTAAAAGCATCGGAGAGAAGGCGATCTGAGGGTTGTGAATAAGTCGGTGAATTGCTTGCAATTACTGGGATTTTGAGAAAATCGGCTAAATCGAAGAGAAGTTGATTGATTCGTTCCTCTCCACGCCGGAAGTGACGAAATAGCGCGATTGAGACATTTCCTGGTCCGAAGTGGCGCAGTAGGTGGTTGGCAGCTGAGAGTAAATTAGCTTTGGTGAGTAGGAGGAGAGATTCCGGACTGAGGATGGCGTGGGTTCCGGTGAGATCGTGATGTTTAAAAACATCGATTGCTGGTTGGCAGTGAAGAGAGGTCAGGAGACGGGAGAGGTTTTGATACCCGGTCTGAGATTTGTTTAAAATCGTTAATTGGTGAAACCCGGAAACAGATTCCAAAGTAGCTCCAGTAATCGCTTTGATTCCGACTTTTTGAGCTTCGGCGTGGGCTCGGGCGGAACCGTAAAAGCCCATGTGGTCGACGAGGGCAATGGATTGGTGCCCTATTTTGGCGGCACGATTCACCAATTCTTCTGGCGGGGAGGCCCCGCGGAGAAAGGAAAAATTTGATTTGGCGAGGAGTTCCACGTTCCGGATTACGCGTAGATTCCCATCAGGTGCCATTTGTTAGGCCGGAGAAAAGCGAGTTGAAGGAGAAGAGAGTTCTGAAGTTCGACATCCCATTGGGCTTGTTGCCAGCCATTTTCCCACCAAGAGCCGGAGAGTGGAAATGGGCCACGGGTTTTATGAATTTGGCCTTGGTAGGGACCGGTGAGAAGGGCGAGTGGGTGATGGTGACGACCTCGTTTTTCGTAGGCAACATTGATGGGAATAGGTGGACGCTGGCGTTTAAGAGGGAGATGATTGATAGGTGGGATCTCGGGGGCTAGTTGTGGTTTGAGATCGGGGGTAGCAGGCGAGAGGGCGATGACGTCGGGGCGATGGGTGTCGAGTTGATGAGGAATGCCGAGGCGGTTTGGTCCAACGATTACGGAGAGGCGACGGAGAGTGTCCGCGAATTCGTTGGGATCCTTGAGGCTACGTGAAAAAAGTTGATGCTGTGCGTGACGAGGAAGAGTTGGGATGAGTTCAAGGTGGAATTCCTCCATGGGTGCCGGGGCTTTAAAGGTCTCGAGATGCGTGTGGAGGGTTCGGAGAAGAGTGTCGGGCGAGAGAGTGGGGTCTGAGAGAATGAGTTTGCGGGTTTTAGCGGCTCCGTTATCGAAGGAGAGGCTGAGTCGGATTTCAGCGGCTGCGCGTTGGTGGTGGTGAAGACGGTTGCAGAGGGTCTGCAGGAGCCGTTTGGCCATAAAGAGGAGGGGTTCGTGGTTGGCGACGGGCGGTTCGAATTGGTGGGTAATGCGGTAGTGATCCTGAGCTCGGTAGAGTTTGAGGAGGCGATGATGTTTGCCGTGGGCGATGTCGTGGAGCTGGGCGAGTTCTTTACCGAGGCGTTCGGCGAGGCCTTGTCGTGGGAGGTCGGCGAGGTCGGCGAGGGTTTGGAGACCCCAGAGTTGGAGAACCGGGGCGTGAGGAAGAGGGGAGTTTTTGGCGAGAGCGAGATTGGCGAGCTTGAGTGTGAGGGGATCAGCTTGGTTTGGGCAAAGGGATGCGAGGTGAGCGAGATCGGGTGTTTTTCCGAGACCGATTTGGAGAGGGAGAGCGAGGTGGCTGGAGGCTGAGAGGGTTTGTGTGATCCAGTCGGCTTCCGAGGCCATGAGGAGGGTGGAAAGATCGAGGAGATAGGTCTCGGGTGTGGTGGTTTCAAAATCTGGGACGAGGGAATCGACGAAGGCGAGGGTTTCGCTGCGGGCAGATTTTTCGATAGCGAAATCAGGATTGAGTAGGAGGAGGTTGGGGCAGCGGGCGAGGCCGCGGGTAGTACGAAAACCTGGTTGGATTTCGAATTTTCGGGCGGCTTGGTTGACCGCGGTGAGGTGAGATCTTTCGCGCTCACCGGAGGAAAGAAGAGCCGCGGGTTGGTCTGGTGGAGTGCCGTCGCGTGCCAGTAGAGAACTGAGGGCGAGGTCGCGGAAATGGAGCGCGGCGTAGTTCATGTGTTTAAGCCTTCCCGGAGATTTGGCGGCTTTCGGATTGGTTGAGCTGGAGGCTGGGCTTAGTGAGTTCGAGATGATCGAGGGTAAAACGTCCTCCGAGGGTGAAACGACGATGGGGAGTGGGTAAGAGGGCGCGCGGAGTGATGGAGACGAGAGCAGCTCCCGAATCGCGGGCCTGGATTTTGAGTCGATGCCAGAAAGCGGTGGGGATTTGGCGGAGCTCGCGTTCGGAGACGAGGTGGAGATCGAGAATGATAAGTGGAAGATTACCGTCACTTAAGAGGAGATCGCTACACTTGAGAGCTTGCTCAGTTTTTGAGCAGCGGAGCCAGATGAGATGGCGACAGTTATCGTTTCCATAAGAAGCGGGATCAAAGGTGTCGCGGCCATCGACGAGGGCGATTGGGAGATCACGCATTTGATCGAGGAGTTCGCAAATGATGAGAGAGGCTCCAGCTGATTCGTGCGGCGAGATAATTTCGCTGAGATGACCGGCGGAGAATTCTAGGCTCGTGGCTTGCGAACTTGGTTCTTCGGGGATGGGATCTCGGTGAGCGGCAGGGAACTTCTCACGAAGTTGACGACGGATTTGATCAATTTGCAGGACGCTCAAAACATGTTCAAAAGAACAGCATTAGGTGATTGAGTCAAGAAGATGATGATCTAACATTAAATGAGCCGACAAGAGGTTGTCTTTACTGCTATGAACGATTATTTCTCAATGGAATGGCTTTGGAGATTGTTGAATTGGTGCTGACTCCGGAGGAGGCTGCGGATGAGGGGATTTGTTCGTTAAAGATTTTGCGGAAGCTGAGGGTGAAGCCGGAACGGGTGAAGGGCTATCGATTGTTAAAACGGTCGCTGGATGCTCGGAAGCGGCCGGTGAAATTTCGATTGCGGCTGGAGGTTGGAGTTGATGTGGAATTGGTGGAGGAGCCGAAGGCGACTTGGGAGGTGCGTGAGCTGGCGAAGGAACCGGAGGAAGTGGTGATTGTGGGCTGTGGTCCGGCCGGAATGTTTGCGGCGTTGCGGTGTTTGGAGTTGGGCTACAAGCCGGTGGTTTTGGAGCGGGGGAAGGATGCCTCATCGCGGCGCTTTGATTTAGGGCCAATTTTGAAGGAGGGGCGGGTGATCGAGGAATCGAATTACTGTTTTGGTGAAGGTGGAGCGGGGACGTTTTCGGATGGGAAACTTTACACGCGGGCGACAAAGCGCGGTCCGGTGGCGGAGGTTTACCGGACGCTGGTGGCACATGGAGCGCCGGAGAAAATTCTGGTAGAGGCGCATCCGCATATTGGCTCCAACTTGTTGCCGAAGGTGGTGATGGCGATGCGAGAGTCGGTGCGGGAAGCGGGTGGTGAGGTTCACTTTGGGGCGAAGGTGGTGGAGTTTTTGAAATCGGGGGAGCGGCTGGTGGGAGTGGCGACGAAGGATGGCCAGGAGTTTCGCGGGAAAGCGGTGATTCTGGCGACAGGGCATTCGGCGCGGGATATTTATGAGTTGCTGAACAAGCAGGAAATTTTGATGGAAGCGAAGCCGTTTGCGGTGGGAGTGCGAATTGAGCATCCGCAGCCGTTGATTGATCGGGTGCAGTATCACTTACGGGAAGATGAACAGCGGGGGCGAAATTTGCCGGCTTCGCGATATCGGTTAGCAACGCAGATCAAGGGCCGCAGTGTGCATTCCTTTTGTATGTGTCCGGGAGGATTTGTGGTTCCAGCAGCGACGGAGAATGACGAAGTGGTGGTGAATGGAATGAGCCTTTCGCGTCGTGATTCACCTTTTGCGAATAGTGGAATGGTGGTGGGAGTGGAGCCGGAGGATGTGCGGGGATTTGGGGGCGATGATGTGCTGGCAGGAATTCGGTATCAGAAGCATATCGAGCAGCTATCAAAGAAAGCGGGCGGTGGTGGTCAGATCGCTCCTGGGCAGAAGGTGACGGACTTTTTGGCAGGGAAGGTTTCGAAAAATCTTCCCAAGACGAGTTATTTCCCGGGCTTGAATTCGGTGAAACTAGATGAGGTTCTGCCAAGTGAGATTGGAATACGTTTGGCTGGAGGATTACGAAAGTTTGGCCGAATGATCAGGGGATACACTGGTCCGTATGCTTTGTTGATTGGCTTTGAGACGCGGACGAGTTCGCCGGTCCGGATTCCACGTGGGAAGGATTTACAACACCCGGAGGTGAAGGGGCTTTATCCATGTGGCGAGGGCGCGGGTTATGCCGGTGGGATAGTTTCGGCCGCGTTAGATGGCCGGCGATGTGCGGAAGCTGTCATTAACGAAGGACGATAAATCATGGAGATACGAAATCGCGAGGAACAAAAGCCATTTACGACAAAGGATGGCTCGACGATTCGGAGCTTGCTGGATCTGACTAATTCGCCGGTGAAGGAGCAAAGCTTGGCGGAGGCGACGTTGCCGGAAGGTGGATCGACGGAGCGGCATTACCATAAGGTGAGCGAGGAGCTTTATTACCTATTAGAAGGACGGGGCGTGATGGAAATCGACGGCCAGACGCAAGAGGTGGGGCCTGGAGATGCGATTTTGATTCCGGCGGGAGCTTGGCATGAAATCAAGGCGACGAAGGCGATGAGGTTTCTCTGTTGTTGTGCGCCACCTTACGCGCACGAAGACACCTACTTTACGTAAGATTTGACTGAGGAGAATGCGGATCCTTGCATCGGTGAAGATGCAAGGTCGCTGGATTTTAGCTACTTGCCGATGAAGTCGAAGACGAAGACGTCATCGAGGATGGGCTTGAGAATTTTGACGAAAGCCTGATGGTCAGCGTGAGGAAGGTAAACGTCGAGACCGGCGCGGTTCTTGAAGGTTACGATAAAACAATGCGTGAAGCCTTTGGCGCGGTCTTCGGGGCTGACGTTTGTGCCCCACTCTAGGTCGACGATGGTTTTAATCTTTCCTTCGAGGGCGGCAAATTCCCTCTCGATATTTTTGATCTGCTTGGGTTTGGCTTCTTCTTTAAACTTGAAGCAGACGACGTGACGGAAGAGAGCGGCTGCTTCTTTTTTGGCGGACGGGGCTTCTTTGTGGTGATCTGCCATAGCGAGAGCTGGAATGAGGGCGGCAAAGGCAATGATGATGTTCTTCATGGGGCCACAGTGTGACGGGGATGGAGTGATCTCTCTAGGAAAAAGGTGTGAAGAGTTTGATCTGAAATGAGCCTTTGGAGGTCAGTCTGAATGGGGTGATCCATTTTGCTCTTTTTTGAGACTTGGCTCTAAGAAGAATGGAGCAAAGGGAATTAGTGAGCAGATAAAGACGAGGGCGGCGCGTTTAATAGGCCAATTTCTCTTCTCCATTGTGAAGTAGAGGAGGATTAGAAAAATGGTAAATATGAAGCCATGAATCATGCCCGGGATTCGAACAGCGGTGTCGTCCCCAAGGATACGTTTTTCGTAGATCGCAAAATAGAGGAGGATGATGAAGGAGAGTCCGTCAAGGAGCGAGGAGAGACGAAGGAGGCCGATTGGGAATTGGAGCATGACTTAGGAGGGGCGTTTTTGAGTGAGCATGAATTCATTTCCTTCTGTGTCGAAGCAGAAGGCGAGGTGGACGAAGCCATCTTCTTCTTCGGGTTCGCGAACAAGCCCACCGCCATTTTCCTTAACGAGTTCAATTCCAGCGAGGATCTCATCACACTGGAAACTGAGGCCAGTCCAGGTGCGTTTCCCCTCACCGCCACCATGAATTCCTATGGTGGAGCCACAAAGGGTAAGCTCGCTCCAGACTTCCATTTCGAAAGAGAGCTCTGCGCCGAAGGTTTTTTGGTAAAAATTAATGGCGCGGAGGTGGTTGGCTGCCCAAATGGCATATTTCACTTTTTGAACCTGCATGAGTATCCTTAACACCGCTTCGGCGGGTGGACAAGTGACACTGCGTATGTTAAAGATCTACCCGATGAAATTGGCACCTTTCCCAACCCCGCCTAATTTGATTCGTCAGTGGCAGGAAGGTGAAATCGAACGCGAAGAGATGCAGCGTCTGATGGGCGAGCACCAAAAGGAGTTATTAAAGGAAGCTGACTACTTTCATTCCAACCCGATTTTGGGGTATATTGAAGGGTTACGGAATAAAAGAGCGGCTCGGCGTTTAGTTGATGAGCATGGCGAGGCTCAGATTCGCGAGTTATTCCAAGCGCTTTCTTGGCTTCAGGATTTTGAGCCGGCAGCGTTTCTTTGGAATGCTGATCATTGGGATGTCGCGCTTTATGCGTTTCTTCGTATGAGTACTGAGCCAGTTTTCCGAGTGCGTGAAATGGTGGTGAAAAGTAGCCGTGCGGTGATGCTAGTAGAGCACGGTTCCGCCAAGAAATCCGAGACTCGTCGCGAGCGATTGACTTTTAAACGCCACTGGAAGGGCGAGATGGAAGTCGTGAAGCGTGAGGATATGTCGAGGTGATTTGCTTCTAGGTAGGTGATATTCTCGGCTATGTGAGCTGAGGTAATTGAGGCGTTTTAGAACTCAAGGTGAAACTTTGACATTTGAAAATGTTGTGAGGTCGTTAGTTTTCGTTCTAGCAAGGCAAACTACTATGGGAAGAGCATTTGAATATCGGAAGGCTTCGAAGGAAGCGCGTTGGGGAAAGATGTCACGTATTTTTCCGAAGCTGGCTAAATCGATTACGATGGCCGCTAAAGAAGGGGGCCCAGACCCAGACTCCAATGCGAAGCTTCGCACGGCGATTATGAACGCCAAAGCGGAGAATATGCCAAAGGATAATATCGATAAGGCGATCAAGCGGGCTTCTGGTAAGGATCTTGGGGATATTACCGAGATTAATTATGAGGGGAAAGGTCCTCACGGGAGCCTTTTTTATGTAGAATGTGCAACTGAGAATACCAACCGCTCGGTTACCAATGTTCGGACACTTTTTAATAAGAATGGTGGTGAGATGCAGAATTCAGGATCGCTTGAATTTCTTTTTGATCGCAAGAGTGTCATCGAGTTCAAACCTGAAGGGGCTAATTTGGAGGAATTGGAACTGGAGCTCATGGACGCTGGTTTGGAGGAGATGGAGGTGGAGGGCGATATGGGGCTTGTGTATGGCGAATACACTGCTTTTGGAAAGCTTACGGAAGTCTTCGAGCGCCTTGGTGTTGAAGTGGCTAAGGCAAGCCTAGAAAGAGTTTCCAACAACCCTCAACAGTTTAGTGAGAATCAGCTTCTTGAGATTGATGCTCTTGTTGATAAACTAGAGGATGATGAGGATGTTCAAGCCGTCTTTACAAATGTTGATCGCTAAACGATTGGGGCGATGAAATTGTTGTTACTTCTTATCTATCTTCTGGGTGCTTATGGAATAGAGGTCTTGAAACCTGAGCAAGTAGATTTGCTTCCTGACGAGAATCTTCAGCCCCAAATGCAGTTGGAGCCAAGGTTGCAACTTGACCCTGCTAGGCCGGCTGATCGGGCCAAAAAGAAATCTGAAGATGAGAAGATTCCCTTGGAAAGTGGAGCTCCAGATCGC
>JAKMGP010000325.1 GCA_022424905.1 Akkermansiaceae bacterium
CTATCTCTGGTCGCCTTGATCCTAAGCTTTACGGTAATTCGGTTCCCGTTCACATCACTAGCTTCATGCAAGGCCGGGGCCGCCCTGGGTCGGGCCCACTCGATGGCGCCGGCCGCCGCTCTATCTACACCAGTATCCGCCGTAACTTCCTTCCTCCCATGATGCTGGCCTTCGACATGCCCAGCCCTTTTTCCTCAGTCGCGAGACGCACCGTTTCCAACGTCCCTGCTCAAGCCTTAACCTTGATGAATGACCCCTTCGTCGTAAGTGAGTCCAAACGTTGGGCTAACTCAACCGCAAATATCAAAGACAAAAAAATCCGGATCAAAACAATGTTCCTTCAGGCTTACGCCCGTCGCCCTTCATCCGAACAACTAGAAACGACCCTCGCCTGGATTGAATCACATCCATCCCAAAAAACCGCCTGGCAGGACTTTGCTCATTCGATCTGGAATACCAAAGACTTCATTTTCTTGAACTAAAAGACTCCCCTATCCCTCTCCACTTCGCCCCATCATGCACTGCCGAAACTTTCGCCCTTCCTCGCTCACCCGCCGCGAGATGCTCAACCAATCCGCCTGTGGATTTGGAGCAGTCGCCCTCTCAGCTCTCCTCGCCGAAAACTCTTCTGCAGAAAAAGCGGACTACAACCCAACAAATCCCCTTGCACCAAAAAAAACCCACTACGCACCCAAAGCAAAAAACGTCATTTTTCTCTACATGGATGGTGGCCCCTCGCACGTCGCCACCTTCGACTACAAACCCTTGCTGAAAAAGTTCAACGGCCAAGATCCCCGAAAAGCCATCGGAAAACTCGAACCCACCCAGTTCGACAACATCGGAAAGGTCATGCAATCTCCTTGGGCCTTCAAACAGCATGGCGAGTCAGGGGCATGGGTCAGCGACCTATTCCCCAATATTGCTAAAGTAGCCGACGATCTTACCTTCATCAAATCGATGACTTCCAAGTTCCCCGAACACACTGCGGCGAACTACTTTCTCCACACCGGATCGGGCCTTCAAGGCCGTCCCAGCATGGGTGCTTGGGTTGGCTATGGTCTTGGAACTGAAAACCAAAACTTACCCGGTTTTGTGGTCCTTAACGGAGGCCTAATCCCTCCGGGAGGGCTTGATAATTTCAATTCCGGCTACCTTCCTGCCGCCTATCAAGGATCAATCTTTAATCCCGGGAACACCCCCGTCGCGAATATCAAACCTGCCGAATCCAGCCAAGCACTTCAACGGCGAAAACTAGATCTCATGCGCCAGCTAGATCTTTCCTCTAAAGAACGCTTCGCCGGTGCGGAGCAAATCGAATCCGCCATCTTGAATTACGAAACTGCCTTCCGCATGCAAGCCGCGGTCCCAGAACTCATGGACCTCTCTGGCGAATCGGACACCGTAAAAAAAATGTATGGCCTAGAGTCCGATTTTAGTCAGACCAAAACCTTCGGCCAACAATGCCTTCTTGCTCGCCGCCTCGTGGAGCGAGGGGTTCGCTTCATCGAACTGACGTGCCCCGGCGGAAACGGTGATCGCTGGGACCAACACAGCAACCTTGTCGATGGTCACAACAAAAACTGTAAAACGGTCGATCAACCAATCGCGGCTCTCATCACCGACTTGAAAAAACTCGGCCTCCTCGAGGAAACCCTCGTCATCTGGACCGGCGAATTCGGGCGTACCCCTTTCGCTCAAGGAGGAAACGGCCGCGACCACAACCCCTTCGGCTTCACCACCTGGCTCGCGGGCGGTGGCGTAAACCCCGGAATCTCCTACGGTGCGACCGACGAATGGGGATACAAAGCCATCGAAAACAAGGTGGAGATCCACGACCTTCACGCCACCATGCTTCACCTCCTTGGCATCGACCACACCAAGAGTACCTTTCGCTTTTCTTCGAGAGACATGCGCCTCACCGACGTCCACGGGCACATCATCAAAGATATTTTGGCCTAGAAAAGATCTTACCTTATGTCTTGTTAGCGTTCCAATCCAGTGGCGGTGGTCTCAATATTTTTATGTGGCCCCTCGATTTTCACGCTTCAAAATAGGGCAAACTCTTCTCGTTTAGTTCGCCCAAGGGGCCGCTTAAAGTCCTCTCGCCAAAAGTAAATTCCTAGGAGAAACTGTAGATCTACCCAGTAATTCATCAACAACCTCCCATGCATTTTTTCATTTTTTGCACCTTAATGATGGTCGTCTCCACCTCCTATGTCGGATACGCTCAGGGGCAACAGCCGCCAGTTACCGAGATTTACAAGAATCACGATGGCAACAAAGATGGCCTATTAGAAGCCAGCGAAGTTACCGGTAGCCGCTATGCAAGGCAGTTTGCTCGTTGGGATGTAAATGGTGACAATAAAGTTCCCCCCCAAGAGGTCATTGATTTTCGCAAGCGCTTTGGAATTGCAGCTGATGGGACTTTGCTGCGAGCTCAAAAACAAAAAATGGGGCCACCAAAATTTGTGATTCCTAGGATGAGCGAGCTGAAGCGACTTAAAAAAGGTGTCCCACTGTCACGTGAAGAGGCCCGTAATTCAGCCTTCTTGCTTGGGACAGAAAAACATGCGGTTGGCGGAACCGAGTATGTCGTCCTAACCGATCACGTCGATGAAGCCTACTTGGAATCGTTGCAAAAGCTTGCCGCACACCACAAAGGACAGATTGTGCATGTGCCAAACTTGGCTTTGTTACACGAACAAGAGGAAAGATTTAATAAGTTACAGAAGCAGCTTCGTGCAATTGGCCCGAAGTATGCCGCGATCGCACCACGGCTCGACTCGTTCCGGGAAAATATGTTGATGGGGATGTGGGAACTTTTTTCGACCTTAGATAGCGATCCGGAACTTGATGTATTCCCCGGATTTTTAATGGCTTCTAATGCGAAGGTATTCTCGAAACTCATCGAGCAGTCGTTACAGCATAATCCTATCCCTATCGAAAAATTAAAGCCGATTGCGATCAGTCAGGTGTTGAGGGATACCGAAACAAGATCTCTCCAAAAGGCTGCAATACTACGACAACATTTTCACAAGCGTAACTTGGAAACACCTGTCGTTGCAATTTACGGAAAGAAAGCAACGACCGCGCCCCGGCTGAAAGGTAACCAAGTTTGGAATTTAGAAGCCCCAGGTGGCGGTAAGTTTATCGAATCGTTCTCCGCGGAATTGTCCAGCAAGTTCAACGAATCAAACTTGATCATCATGCATGGGCATGGGGTGCCCGGGATGTCCTGCAGTGTTGATATCCAAGGGATTCCTTCAAACTTGCAGGGTAAGGTATTGCTGACTGGATCCTGTTTTTCTGCCTCACCTAAGAAGTCGGATCTTCCAGAAATGCGTGACGCCCCCGGCGGCTATACCGTAAAAAAGCGAGATGCTTTTATACTCCGCGCCATCGACCAAGGCGCCATAGTTGCATTTGGACACCAAAGGCTTAGCTCAGGTTTCCCTCACCTTTATCCCGTGCTAGAAAATTGGCTCGAGG
>JAKMGP010000344.1 GCA_022424905.1 Akkermansiaceae bacterium
CTGAAAACTGGACAAAGAAACTCAAAGACCCTTCCTGGCACCTCTTCGCGCCCGCCCCAGGGAATGGCATTACCATGAAAGACGGTACCCTCGTGATGCCCACCCAAGGTCGCGACGCCAAAGGCCTGCCCTTTTCCAATATCATTTGGTCCAAGGATCACGGAAAAACCTGGCACGTCTCTAGACATGCTCGGGACAATACTACGGAATGCGCAGTCGCAGAACTCTCGGATGGCTCGCTCCTCCTCAACATGCGCGACAATCGAAACCGCGCCGACAAATCGGAAACTAACGGCCGCGCAATCGCCCAGACCAAGGATCTTGGCAAGAGTTGGGTCACTCACTCCACAGACCACTCTGCGCTGCCCGAACCAGTTTGCATGGCCTCCCTCATCGCCGATCCATACCGAAATGGAACTCTCTACTTTTCTAACCCCAACAACAAAAACTCCCGCTCACACATGACCCTTCGTCGTTCCACCGACGACGGTAAAACATGGTCCTCCCAAATCCTCCTCGACACAAAAGGTGGGGCTTATTCCTCCCTCGTCATAATCGACGAAAACCATCTGGGCATCCTCTACGAATCTTCCGTCTCTGACATGATTTTTCAAAAGATCTCCATTTCAGAATTTAATGAAAAGACTTCTGATGAACCACTCATCCAATCTCTGTTTCAGGGTGAACGCTTCCCCAACATTGTTGTCTCTAAGAAAGGAACTCTGATCGCCACGTGGGGGAATAAACACATCCGCGCGCGCCGCTCCACCGATGGCGGCACGTTCTGGGGTCCTGAAATTACAATCGCAAATCCCGGCTTCCAAGGTGGCGGCACAACGGTCGATGAAACCACTGGCGACATTCTCGCCTTCGTCGAGGAAGGACACCCGCCTGCCAAAATCTTTATTTATCGCAGTCGTGACGACGGACTCACTTGGAAAAAAGAGACCCCCACGATCCGCGCTGATTCCCACGGTCACCAACCGTCGATGCACATGAACGAGCACGGCACTACCCTACGATATGGAAAACACAAAGGACGGCTCATTCGCCCCACCCGATTTTACGCTGGAAAAAATGACCGGAAAAAATGGCCCGAGCACTACACGAACGCCATCTATTCTGACGACCACGGTAAGACTTGGCAGACTTCTGAGCCTTTTCCGGAAAACGGGACAGGCGAAGCATGCATCGTAGAGCTCTCCGACGGTTCACTTTACTACAATTCCAGAGTCCACTGGCAAGAACGCCCAAAAAACACCCGTCGCCGCGAAGCCCGATCGACCGACGGTGGACACACCTGGAAAGATTTTCGTATTATCGATATTCTTCCCGATGGGCACCAACACCGCTCCTATGGTTGCATGGGTGGCCTCGTCCGCCTTCCTGTCGATCGCCAAGACATTCTCATTTTCAGCAATATTGACACTCCCAAAGCGACCCGCGAACAAGGCACCGTCTGGGCCAGTTTTGATGGTGGTAAAACGTGGCCCGTTAAACGCCTCGTCCTCCCTGGCCCCAGCGGCTATTCCGCCCTCAATGCCGGCCGGCCCGGCACCCCTTCTGAGGGTTATATTTACCTCCATGCCGAGACAAACAATGGTTCTCGCGTGGCACGCTTTACCCTCGATTGGCTTAAAAAAGGCACGCCGACTGGAGATGGCATCATTCCCTCCGAAACAAAATAACACGTCTCTTGAGCGGCGTCGTCTGCTTCACTACCACCGATGCTAAGGATGACACCTCAAGCATCCTGATGCTTCTTAGCAAGAGATCCAAGTCAGCTGCTTTTTGCCTCTTATTTTAGCAATTTGTTGGTTTCTTATTCCGCCCCAGATCCAACAACCCCGGAAACCCATCATGACCAAGGTCTGAAACACTGTTGTCACATTATTTTGAACGACCTATTTGATCATAAATCCTCGCTTCGATTACTCAATTACGAGTTGTAAAACCCCGAACTGAATGTGCGCGAGTTCATTCCGGCATCGCACAATTCTGCTACTCAACCAACAACTCGTAAATCGTGATTTCCAAACGCCCAGATCAGATCTGCTGCCTGTAAATCGTCCGTCATCAAGTGGTAATCCCAAACGATCTGCACAGCTTCTTCAACGATCATCATTTTTTTGGGGATAAATAAGCCGCAACGATCTTTGCAATCGCGCTCGCCCCTTCGGCATTTGGGTGCAGGCCATCAGGAAACCAGTCGCCATGATTCTTCATCGGTCTTTCGAGATCAATTGCTTCCACCTCCTCTAATCGTATCACCTCCCCAATCGCGTCGTTAATCTCATCTACATTTTGATCCCCATAAAATGCCTGACCAGGAAACAGAGGCGTCAAGCGATTCCACACGACCACCCTGGGTTTTCCCGGCAACTCTTTGTAGGCCTGAATCAAAGCCCGGTAGTCATCAACAAAGTCTTCTTTCCCGAACGCGTCCCAATCCATCAGGTCGTTAATCCCCAGATTACAAACCACGATATCCGGCTGAAAATCTATCGCTTGCTCATGCTCAGGCATAAAAACATAGGCCCGTTTCTCACTCCCTCTCATCGAACGCCTAACCACACCACGCCCTGAATTACCAAAGTTCTTCACTAAATAGTCTTTGCCAATAATTTCTCCCAAAACAAAAGGGTAATGCCTCCGGGAATCCTTAATACCGTAGCCCGCCGTGATGGAATCACCAATACAAGCCACTCTAATCTCTCCTGCCTTTCTCACTGCCCAATCGTCACTCCGAAATGGACTAGCAGGCAAGCCCTCCTTATTTACAATATTACAATTCGGATAATCTGCCCACGCATACCGGACTGCTACTGGAGAAGTTTCTTTTCCTGATCTTAGCCTTAAGGACGACCCGAAAATCTCTCCCTCACCAGGATGAAAAACCCCATCTTTACCGGCAATTTTAAATCCAACAGGAGCACGGCCATCTGACGTCTTCACAAGCATGTCAAAATCGACCCAAAGCGCCTCTTTTAGAATTCTCACTTTAACCACCTGAGGACCTTCAGCGACCAACTTCTTTCCATAGGTTTTTGCCAACGCTAATCTTGCGAGTCTTTCCCCAACCGGTCGCTTTCGCTTGGGATGAACATTGGTCGGATGTCCGAGATCAATTGTAACTGCCATCCCTACATTCGAGACTTCTCGCGCAACTTCCAATTGCATCTCTCTAAAGATGGGCCAACTTCGATTCAATCCAGGAAGTTGGACGAAATACACTGGTAAATCATTCCCCCTCCAAGCCCGTCGCCACGCCCCAATTAAGGCTTCAAACTTCCGACGATTTAATTCTTTTGAGGCCGGTGCTCCTCGCCCACCATCAAGCGTCGCATTCGACTCACCCTGATACCACAGAACTCCCCTGAGCGGATAAGGAAGCAAGGGTTGCACTCCGGCATTCCACAAAAATGTCGGAGCAAAAGGATGTGGCGGATTCCTCCCTTGAACTGGATTCTCAAACCATTCGGTGAGATTCAAGGCCGCACGTTCTCGACACCAGCGCGGGTAACCAGGGTTCTCCCACCATTCATGAAGCAAGCCTTTCAAGCGCTCATCTCTCAGAAATGCCCTCTTTGGCAAATGAGCCTCAATTGGGCTTCCACCCACTCCCAGATGAATTACCCCAATCGGAGTCTTGAGTTCTTTTCTAAGCTTCTTTGCAAAGAAATAACCGACACCTGAAAACTCTGCGAGGCTCGTAGGCGAAGCACGCTGCCAACCCTCCGTCTCATAGTAATTGCTCTCATCGATTTGACTTAGAAAATCTCGAGGAAAACGGGACCCGTCAGGATGCAGTCGACCTTGAAAGTTTAGAACCCGAATCTTCGCATCACCTCCGCCCTCAATCTCTTCCTTTCCACTCTCACAGTCTTTCAACATCCAGCGCATATTAGATTGCCCTGTGGCAATCCATACTTCTCCAAAAACCAAATCTTTTCTTACCAATCGCTCCCGACCAGAAATGACCGACATGGTTATTCCTTTTGAAGACGCCCGGGACTCTTCAAACTCCACCTGCCAAAATCCCTCCGCTGAAACCGTCGTCTTCTTTGATCGCTCTCCCAACTTCACTGTCACCGTTCCCCCTGGAATAGCCTTCCCCCAAACTGGAAGCGGCTTCCCCGCTTGTAAAACCGCGTGATCGCTAAAGGGCAAAGCTAATTCCAAAGCGGCTCCAAGCCACCTAGAAAGGATCAGCAACAAAAAACTACTTCGGAAGAACATCACGCCAGCCCTTCCCACGTTTAAGTCGTAATGAGAGCGCCTCAGCAACCTCCGACCTTTTATTCCCCTGAAGAAGATTCACTTCTTCGCGCGGATCCTCCAATCGGTCATAGAGCTCTCTTGCCACTATTTCATTATTCTGAATCCACTCCACATACCGATACTCTTTCGTTCTCATGGCGTATCCTTTCACCTTTCCTCTTCCGAACTGAGAAAAGGCGGCCCCCTTCCAATCTCTCTCAGGATCTTCAAGGAGAGCCGCAATACTCTGCCCCTCTAGATGACGGGCCACTTTCAGTCCGCACAACTCAACCAATGAAGGATAGATATCCACCAGCTCTACAAGGGCCTTCGTCTTCCTCCCCTTTGCCTTCATTCCCGGAGTCCTGCAAATCATCGCCACCTGGGTATCTAACTCGTAATTTGTTGTCTTCCCCCAAAGCCCTTTTTCTCCCAAGTGATATCCGTGGTCACTCCACAACATCACCACCGTATTATCAGCCAGTCCATTCTTCTCCAAAGCATCCAACACCTTTCCAATCTGGGCGTCAATATAGCTGATACAGGCATAGTAAGCATGCCGCGTCTTTCTTTGATTTGCATCGGAAAACGCGCCCTTCTTCGGCTGATCAGTGTAGCGTCTCTTTTCACCCGATCGATGACCTGCAAACTTCGGAGCACCTTCCGGCCAATGCTTCGTCTTCGCCAACTGAATCAGCTCCCGGTCATAGAGATCAAAATACTTCTTGGGCGCGATGTAAGGTGAATGCGGTTTAATAAAGCCAACCGCCAAAAAAAATGGCTCCTCTTTTTTTTCTCCAAAACCCTCCAAATACTCAACCGCACGTTTTGTAACCTGCCCGTCGTAAAGGACATCCTCATCCACCGGAGCGGCCTCTTCAGCCGGACCAAAAACCAAATACTGTTCCCATTCACTCAAGGGCCTCTGCGGAAACATCTTTCTAAAAACTCTCTGGGCAACCTCCATCCCTTCCTCAGTGTAATAATATCTAGGTCCTGGTCTAAAGGCAGGAACACTCCAGCTTTCTTCATCACCCATCACATCCCACTTGGGAGCCTTACCTTTTGGGAAAACACCGTGATTGATCTTCCCACAGGCCGCCGTGAAGTAGCCAGCTTCCTTGAAAAATTGAGGTAAAGTCACTACCCCCGGGTTCTTGTCTCGATAATGAGCATGGTTCCCATGAACCCCCAAAGTATCAGGTCGCAATCCAGTCAAAAGGCTCGCCCGAGAAGGACCACAAATGGCCTGTTGGCAATACGCACGCTCAAACAACAATCCACTCGCTGCCAAACGATCAATATTTGGGCTCTTAACGTGTGTCGCCCCGTAACATCCTAGTTCGGGTCTCATATCGTCGACCGCAATCATCACAACATTCAGCGGCTTACCCACCACAGAACTCACCAACAAGCTCCCGCTTACCACACTATGCCAAAACAGGGCGCCTAACTTTCCTCTCTTCACTTCGATCACAATGGCATTAATCTTAAGAACTTCCTATACTAGTCTTATCCAGTTCGTAAACACCCCTTCTTTAAGCAAACTTCTTTCATTCGCTCGAACTCATAAATAATAACCGAATCAATAGGAACCGCTTATAAAATTACCCGTGACCAAAAATTCAAAGCCTCAAAAACAGCGCGTAATAAAACAGTCATCAATTTAAAATAACAATTCTATGCGCCTGCTCCTCATCTTCATTCTCTCTGTTTTTTGCCCCCTCCTTTCCGCGGGAAAACCTAATATTCTCTTCATCGTCTCCGAAGACAACAGCGAGCACATCGGATGCTATGGTGAAAAGCGCGTCCACACACCCGCTCTTGATAGTCTTGCCCAAACCGGTGTCCGATACACTCGCGCCTACGTGCCTTACTCCGTTTGTAGTCCTTCGCGCGCCGTTTTTCTCACTGGCCTATACACGCGCCAAACAGGTCACATCGGACTCGCGACCCATAAATTCTCGATGTTTAAGGATTTCAAAACGATGCCCGCCTACTTTAAAGAAGCTGGCTACTATACCGGATTTCTAGGGAAAACACATATCAACCCGGAACGCCTTGTTGAAGACCATATCGATTATCGAGCCCTCAAAGGCGCTAACTTTAGCAAAACAACAAGCATTAGGACCTACGCGAACGAGGCTAGGATTGTCATGCAAAAGGCGGCCAAAGAGAAGAAACCTTTCTGTCTTATCATCAACTATGCCGATGCCCATCGCAAGTTCGTCGGGAAATCAAAAAACGGCTATCCCACCACCCTCCTCAAAAACCCCATCGCCCCTTTCCCATGGATCGGCTCTGACAGCCCTCACCTTCGCGAGGAGATCAAAAACTACTTTAACTGCATGAACCGTCTCGATGAAGGAATCGGCATGGTTCTCGACGACATGGGCAAGCTCAGAGCCCGCGAAAACACCCTTATCATCTACATCGCCGATCATGGAGCCGACTTCCCAAGAGGCAAAGGAACTGCTTACGAAGCTGGAACCCGCATCCCCATGATCGTCAACTACCCCAAAACCTTCTCGCAGGGAAAAGTCGAAAACCAACTGGTCTCCACCATCGACCTCCTTCCGACCATGCTCGACCTCTGCGGCATCAAGCCCACCCAAGCTCTCCCTGGCAATAATCTACAATCTCTCGACCAGGGGGAAATCAGAGGACACAAGTATATCCACACCTTCACCACTGGGGCCGCGCCTAATCTTCAATACCTTCAATTTTCGATCCGCGACGATCATTACAAGCTCATCTACAATCCATATCGCCATAAAAACTTTCTAGCCTCCTCCCGCTATACCAACAGCAAACTCACCGAAGATCAGCATGTGAAATCTTTCCTTTTCCCGGTCGAATACGAACTCTTTAATCTAGAAAAAGATCCCTATGAGTGGACCAATCTTGCAAAAAGCGAGAAGCATCAACCAAAGATAAAAGAGCTTCTTGCTGCCATGAAGGATTTTCAGAAAAAAATCAAAGACCCCTTCCTTCACCGCAAAAATCTCGACCTCTTTCAAGCAGAACAAATGAGGCATCGCACCATCAACTACCGTAAAATAGACGGATTCCGGTGGCCCCACTTGGACCTCTTCAAAAAGGCCAATCAATAGGCTCTATACGCTAGCTTCTAGCCATCACTTCACATTCAACCTACTGCCAACGCCGTTCCACAGCTTCCTCCGCCGCCAAACAGGCCAAATTCCTTTGACTTCCCGACCACCTCATAGTTGGGGCATCAATCCGTAAGATCGCCTCAGCTTTCAAGCAGCTGCCAGCAATACCATTGCATGCGCGGAAGATGAAAAGGCCCTTTAAAATGATTACCCTTCAGAAGCGATGACACTCGTCCATCCCGGTGAAGGTAACCAAACCACTCGCCGTGTTCCTCATCGTGAAATGCTTTATGGGCATACTCGTGAATCATTCGATGCCACCCAGCATACTTCTCATCACCAGTCAGCTGGTATGCCAATAAGGTCGCGATGATGGCCTCGCACTGGGGCCACCAAAACTTCATGTCGTGCCAGTATTCTTGCACGGGCTTATCGTAAACGTCTATGAAGTAGCTAAGCCCCCCGTATTCTTCATCCCATCCCCGCTTCCACATGTAATCGAGCATTCGACATCCAAGGTTCACCAACTCCCGATCCCCTCCCCTACGCTTTGCTTCATCTAAAATAAACCACGCTCCTTCGATCGCATGACCTGGATTCAAAGTCCGGGCATCAATATGATCGAGCACTTCTCCATCAATTCCAATCTGCTCCATGACACACTGGATGTCATCCTTAACAAACCCACGGATCTCTTCGATAAATCCATCAATCTGACGCTCCGCAAGTTCGTCTCCACCATTCGCCACTAAAACCTGTGCGACTTGTAGAAAAATCATAGGAACTCCGATCCCCTTAACTTTTCTCTCATCGGTCCACTTTGGATCACCAGCCGAGGCTGTTCCGTCCATGTAGTCCATGCACTTTGCAAATAGTTTTCGGGCTTCTTCGAGCCACATCTCATTCCCCGATGCTTTCCCGTAAGCCGCAAAAGCCATTACCGTAAAAGCCTCAGAATAGAAATACCTTCTCTTCCGTAAGGGCTTCCCTTCACGGGTCACCAGAAAGAACATCTGTCCATCTTCGTCAAAACAATGAGCCTTCAAAAACTCCACTCCACTCTTCGCTGCCGATAGCCACTCTGCCTTCTTCTCGACCGTATTGCACAAGGTCGCCAGCATCCACGCAAACCGTCCTTGCAACCAAACCGATTTATCGTCATCGATCAAACTTCCGTCCCGATCGCGCATCGACAAGTATCCCCCGAATTCTTCATCGACAATTCCAGGCATCCAAAATGGCAGGGTATCCTCAAACAAACTCGCCCGATAAAAGTCCCGTAAACCCTCTAACTCTTGCTTTGAATATCCACTCATCACTTCTTCTGCGTCCAAATCGTCAAACCACTCACGTCCTCATCGCTCGCCCGCAACCAAAACCCCAAAACAACGCCTGTTCCCAAGGTGGTTAAAAAACCAACCGCACCATAGAGCAGAGGCATCAGGTCGATAACACCTGCTTCATTGAGGAAGTAAGTCACTGTCACGGTCAGCACCCCGGAAATCAAGGCCACTAACCCAGCCAATCCATTCGGTCTCCTCGAAAAAATCCCCAGCGCGAACAAGCCACCCAGTGGCCCCAGCGCAAAGCCGATGAAACGATTAAACAACATAAAGACCCCATCCGTCCCCATTTTTGCCAAGACACACGATATCCCGATCCCTACGACACCAAGAATAACCACGACCCATTTCGCTATGCCCAACCTCTGATCATCCAAGCTCTCCGGCTTTAACAAACGCCCATAAACATCCGTCACAAAAGCTGTCGCCACCGAATTCAAGGAACTCGAAATCGTCGACTGAGCAGCCGCGAACACTCCAGCAATAATCAGGCCCGCTACCCCAACCGGTAGGTTTTGCATAATAAAGAAAGGCAGCACGCTGTCCTTGGCCGGAAGTGTGGGATCCATCAACTCGGGATTTTCTTGATAGAAAACAAACAAGGCTGTCCCCAATGCAAAGAAGATCGCCGACCCCACGAGCACCATCACGATATTCATCCAGAGCGATTTTGCCGCCTCTTTTTCAGAGGAAGTCGTAACGTATCGCTGCACGACATCTTGCCCCGAAGTGTAAGAGGGCAAATTGGCCAACATAAAGGCCACGAACAAAACAAATCCCGACGTCGATTCTTTCCCGATTGAAATATCGTTAAAGCTCCAACTCGCCGTGATTCCCTTCCCCTGTTCACTCATCGCTGAACTAATGGCGCCCAATCCCCCATCGACTTGCGACACGATCAATCCAAAGCACAACAAAGCGCCTCCAATCAAGACAAGCGCCTGAACCGCATCAGTCCAAACCACGGCTTCAATCCCGCCCATTACGGTATAAATTACACACAAGATTCCAATCACCGTAATCGCCGCAAAAACATTAATATCGGTGACACTCGAAAGCGCAAGAGCCGGGAGATAAAGCACTATCGCCACCCGCCCGATGTGAAACAACATGAAGGTCACACTCCCGATCACCCGGGTAGCGACATTGAAGCGCTTTTCCAAATATTCATAGGCCGTCGTGATATTGAGCCGTCGGTAGAACGGCAGGTAAAACATCACTACCAAAGGCACGATGATCAAAATAGGCCACTGCCCGATATAGCCATTCCAGTCCTTCGCATAGGCCACTCCCGGCACTGCCATGAAAGTGATCGCCGAAAGCATCGTCGCAAAGATCGACAAGCCCGCGACCCAAAAAGGAATTTTCTGGCCACCTCGGAAGTAAGCATCCGTCGAAGAAGCCGCCTCCCTCTTCATAAACCAATAGCCTATCGCCACCATTCCCAGAAGGTAAACCGCAACCACGATCCAATTGCCTACCCCGAAGCTGAGCTTCGCCTCGGCCATCTCAGCAATCAAGACTTGGGGAGATCTCACTCCGGGCTTAATCTCACCAGTCGGAATAATTGCCTTTCCATTCCAGAAAACCACCGGTGTTGTCACCGGGGCAAAAGTTTGATCGATCGGCAGACTCCCCGCCTCAGCCCATCGATCAGTCACTGTGTTGTATGAAAGAATCGACGCCGGAAAACCTGGATGCTCCATCCCTTGACCGTTTATTTCTGGTCGCGCTGCCACTTGCTTTCTCAAAAACTCAACCGGCACGCCACCCAACATCAGCAAGGAACTTGCTCCCACCGGCACCGCCATTGATGGCGCTGCCGATCTCGCCTCAGGAAGGTCGGACAATCTTTTCCACGTGCCTGACAATGGATCCAACTCCCAGCAATCCTTCAAAAAATCTAATCCAAAGATTCGATTTTTGTTTTTCTCCTCTGACTCCGCAAAATCTCTCCCCCCAAACAAGTAGAACTTCCCTCCCTTAACTCCCGCAACCGGATACATTCGACCACGCGCGTCTTCAGGCCAGCCTAGCGATTCCCATCTTACTGTCGTTAGATTAGGCCTCATCAGTTTAAAGATCTCCCGATGTGTTTCCTCTCCATCCCCACCTGATCCCACTAAAATTTCTCCATCGACCACTGCCGCAACTCCTTCGGCTATTGCGCGAGGAAGATTTCCGATTCTGCTGATCTTTACCTTTCCCAAAGCCATTGACAGCTCCAGAACTTCCGCTCGAGAACCCGCTTCGTTCTTTCCTCCCATGAACAAACATCGCCCAGTCTTCAAACTCACCGACATCCCATAACCAACTTTAATTGGTAATTTGACAGCAGCAGTCCGCCACTCACCGCCCTTTTTTAAAGGCAAGATATAAATCCCGTCGTAATAAAATTTCTTCCCATCCTCCCACGGTCTTCCATCCGGAAAATTTGCACCCCCGGCTAATACCAAAAAATCCTCCCCGCCTTCGCTTAATACCCCAGAAAACGCTCCTGCAAAACCTTCGCGGTCAGGAAGGTCAGGTAATTGATCCCATTTTAGGGTTCCTAAAGCCACTCCAAAACCCAGGATGCAGAAGGTGATGAAAAGCCTCATGATATCCCGACGCTCACATCTTCTTTGATCCATTCGAACCATCCCATTTTATCAAGACGTTTCTGTAAGGCCATAATTTGATCCGGACTTGCCGGATCAATTGGCCTTCTCACAGGACCACAGTCAATTCCCACCATTTGCATCATCACTTTCAAGGAAGATCTTCCACAGGTTTCAAACATCGCCGTAATCATATCAAGAGCACGTTTTTGCCAAACTTGAGCACTTTTAAAATCCCCCACATCCAAGGACTTTCGTATCTTGTCATAAATCGGGGCCGCATAATTATAAGTGCTTCCCACCGCCGCTTGGTAGCCTTGAGCCACCGACATAAGGTAAGCTTCATCTGATCCAGACAGAAACTCTAAACCCGGTGCTACGCTCTCAAGCAAAGGAAGATTATGAAGACTTGCACCATCGGAATACTTGATCCCACAGAATGTAGGCAATCGGTCCATCGAAATGTCAGTCAACTTTATCGGATCAAGGTTCACACCAGACAAGAAAGGGATATGATAATAATAAAAGGGGGTTTTGGGAGCCGCTTCCACGATTGGCAAAAGACCTTCCACTAACTCTGCTTCACCACTCACTTTGAAGTAACCTGTTGGGGTTGCCGATACTGCATCAGCTCCAATTGATTCAGCATGCCCTGCCAAATCGGCAGACGCCCTCATACTGTTATGACCCACCTGCACGAAGGATTTCATCCGCCCCTTTGCCGCACC
>JAKMGP010000347.1 GCA_022424905.1 Akkermansiaceae bacterium
GTCAGGTTTTTCTTCTTGATCGTCTTGCTCTACCGAAGGGCAACAACACGAATGATCCTGCTGTTCTAGTTCTTTGTCAGGATCATCGCCATACAAGGTAGCTATTGCACAACAACACATCGGATTACCGATGAGCAGGGCTAGGGCTAGAGCTATGACTTTCCGTAACATTTGTCGAAAATTACTTATCTAAACGATTCTCAAGTAACAAGATGAATCAATGAAGTCTAATTGTATTTGTGTTTGGACGGTTTTGTGACGACTCCGTGACATGAGTGTGCTTTGTTCAAGGGTTCATCGCGCTTAGCTGTTCAATCACAGCTTCATGTTTCAACGTTTTCGAAATATTTTCCTAGTTTTGATTCTCCCGGTCACGCAGCCATTTCTTCGGGGGGAAGAGTTAAAATCTCGAGAGATCTTGTCCGGAGACAAAAAAGAGATCATTCTTCCATGGCTTGGGCGAGTTGGATTATTTGATGCGCCTTATCAGTTTGAAAAGACCGATTTGAGTGGCGAGAAGAATGAAGAAGATGCTGAGAACCTCGGAGGAAAAGGAAATGTAGATCTGTCTCCGCGCGAAGATTCTAAAAGGGAGGAGCAACAATTATCTAGTTCGGAGGAGGCTCTATCGTTACGTGTTGGTAATGGCCCTGGCGAGATTTCCGGAACGGTTTCGGATGCTCAGGGAAAGAGTATCGCTAATGTAATTATTACCTTACCTGATTTGGGCGGTGTGCGCACTCAAACTGCTCCCGATGGATCTTTTCGAATTACTGGTTTGCCATCAGTTGAAGTGAGAGCTGAATTTTTGAAGGAAGCTTACCAGTCAAAGGTGGAACTTATACGGGTCCGCGAAACCGGAGTGACAAAGTTGAATGTGCCACTTGAACTTAAGCCAGTAGAGCTTGCTGATGGTGAGTATTTACTTGAGACAGAAGAGGTTGTGTTAGAGCCCCTTGAGGAAGAGGCTGCGGCCCCCGGAATTACTGTGGCAACCGGTGTCGGCTTGACTGGTGGTGGTCTTTCAAAAGATTTTCTTTCAAAAGCAGGTGCTGGTGATGCTGCTGGCGCTGTTGAAAAAATTTCAGGTGCCAATGTGGTTGGGGGCAAATTCGTGGTCGTTCGTGGTTTGGGCGACCGTTATAATAATACTACTTTGAACGGGGGAATTGTTCCAAGCCCTGAGACCTCTCGAAAAGCGGTGCAACTTGATTTATTTCCCTCAAATGCTCTCGAGGCAGTTGCGATCAAGAAAACTGCGGCGCCAAGTTTGCCTGCCGACTTCGTTGGGGGACTCGTGCAGCTCCAAACGTTGACTGAAGCGGACGAGGATTTTTTTAAGGTTTCAGTGGGAAGTGCTTTTGACTCAATTACTCAATCGCATGGCAAGTTTTTTACGGTTCCAGGTCTTGAGTTGAGTTCTGATTTGACAGCAACAAATCAAGCTCCTCTGCCTAGTCTTAGGACTAATGCATCAGGTGCTGAAGCCAAGCGGCAGCGCCAAGCGTTTTTTGATGCCGTTAAGTTTAATGCCCGCGAAAGTGGACCAAGGTTAGATCAAAATATTTCGGCTTCTTTTTCGAAAACGTGGGAATTAGATGGAAATAGTGAGCTTAATCTTCTTGGCACAATTGGCCGTTCGGGACAGCAACGTTATCAAAAATTTGAGCAGTCTCGTTTTCAAAATGCGATCGAACTAAAAAGCGGTTTTGGTCCTTCGGATTTAAATCCAAGGTTTGCTGATTTGGGTAGTTTAAGGCAGTTTGGAGGATTGACAGTTTTTGATGGCTTGATCGGAAATTTTCAGCAGGAATCATACAGGGAAAGTGAAGAGTTTAGCGCTCTTGTTGCTGGCAGTCTAAATATTGGGGATAATCTAGAATTCAATGGAAGTTACTTCAATTTTCGCTCAGGAAACGCGACCTATACTTTAATCGATAATGGGGTCACGAATCTCGCGGACTTTGATCTAGAATCAGAGTCAGATGCTTTAGCTCGAGGACAAGTTTATCTTGATAATGATTTTGAGGCCACGAGTTACCGACAAATCTATGATCTTATTTACCGAGAACTCCAATTCGGTCAGATAGGCGGAAGCTATCGTTTCGATGATTGGCGAGAAGGCGCAAGAGTCACTTGGAATGCCTATCAAAGCGAGACCGCTGAATCATCACCCCGAACCTATGAATTGCGCGGGTATTTCCTTACTGAGCTAAACAACGACGTTGATCCAATTTCTGGTATTTCAATTCCCAATCCAGCAAATATCGCAAACCCAAATAGTTCAAATCTTATTCAATTTGAAACTCTTGATGATTCGGCTCAGTTCAAGTTAGATGGAGTCCTGCCCCTAATAAAACCAACCACTGATCGAAAGGTAAATTTGTTTGGCGGATTTGGGCAATATCGTCGTGATCGTGAAAGTGATACCAATGCTGCTATCATTGCGAGCGGGGGCTCTTTGACTAGTGTTGCCGGAGGAATATCTGCGACCGAACGATTGTTGAACGATGAAGAGGTTGGAACCGCTAATTCCATTCAATCAGTGTCTGGTTTTGTTCCTGGTTCGTCGGCTCTGGGGGTCACCCCTACTTATTTTGGATCGAATCTGATTGATTCGCTCTATACTGGTCTTGATTTGGAATACGAAAGTTGGTTTGCCTTAGGAGGCCTAAGGTTTGAAGAGGAAACACGGGCCTTTAAAATTCCAGGTGGGCGGCGCGGGATTTCTCAAACAACAATCTCTGATGATATTTACCCTTCGTTTCAGCTCGGCCGCTTTTTCGGTACCGATCGCGAGATCGAGGCAAAGGTCAACTACTCCGATACGGTTGTTCGACCTAGCTTCTATGAGTTTATTCCCGCTCGGATTTTAGATTTAACTAATCAACGCGTCTTCGTAGGAAACAGAGACCTTCGTGAGACAAAAGCGCAAAACTTTGATTTTAGTCTGAATTGGAAACGAGAAAATAATTACGCAGGTATCAACCTATTTCATAAGATCATCACTGATCCAATTTTTACAATTAACGATCCTTCTGGAGTTGCCGACCGGACGTTTGTTAATTTAGGTGAAACTGACGTTTCGGGGGTTGAGCTTGAGGGGAGTTACGATTTAGGGGCCGGCTTTTCTGTCACTGGTAATTTAAGCTTTATCGAGGCGTCTGCTCAGCCGGGTAATGTGCGAATAAATCGTCAGGATTTCCTCGGACAAATCGATCGCCTCGAGGGACAGCCTGAAATGCTTGGGAATTTCATTCTGTCTTGGGAAAGTGAAGATATCGG
>JAKMGP010000013.1 GCA_022424905.1 Akkermansiaceae bacterium
ATTCTCATTGCCTGCCCGCAATTCAACCATGAGGGTAGGAGCACATGTCAGAGATAAAAATTGATGCCGACGCCGCACGGGAGGCCTTGAAAAAGTTGAGTCCCCGACTTGGGCTAATCATTCCTGGAATTATCGTGCTTGCAGGAGCATTTACCAGCTACTTCACAGTCCCAACTGATTCAGAAGCATTGGTCTTGCGCTTCGGAAAAACCAATCGAACGGTAGAATCTGGTTTGAACTTTAAATGGCCCTTCTGGTTTGAGACCAAAGAGATCGTTCCTGTTAAGCGGCGCCTAAAGATGGAGTTTGGATATGGAACCCCAGATTCCACGAACTCCTTTCAGTCCCGCCCTCAAGAATACTACGAGGAACAATCAATGATCACAGGTGACAAAAATGCCGCTGCTGTAGAATGGGTGATCCAGTATAAAATCAGTGACCCACAAGCCTATCTTTTCGAAGTTCGTGATCCCGAAGAAACGATGCGGGATGCCGCGGAATCCGTGATGAGGGAAGTGGTTGGTGATCGCACCGTCGACGAGGTTATTACAATTGGCCGTGAGTCGATCGCAACCGACGCCGAACTCAAGCTTCAGGAACTCGTCGACGAGTATGGGCTCGGTTTGAAAATTGAATCGCTTCAACTGAAAAACGTAAACCCACCACGGGAGGTCCAAGCCTCCTTCAACGAGGTGAACCAAGCACAACAGGACAAAACCAAACAAATCAACGTCGCAGAGGGGCTTTATAATAAGGCTGTTCCAAAAGGCAAAGGTGAAGCGGATCAAAAAATCAGTGCTGCGGAAGGTGAGAAACTTCAGCGAGTCAACGAGGCCACCGGTGATGCAGAGCGCTTCTTGGCTCTCTTCAAAGAATACCAAAAGGCACCAGAGATTACCCGCCAGCGACTCTATCTGGAGAAAATTCAGGATGTTCTACCCCGGCTTAAAAACAAATATATCATGGAAGGAGAGGCCAGCAAACCGCTGCCCCTTCTAGACCTCAACAACGCATTAAACGGAAAGGGAGGCGCCCGATGAAAAAAGCACTTGGATTTATAATAGCAGCCTTGGTTCTCATCGTTTTACTCTTCGTTACTGGAACGGTTTATACCGTCAAAGAAGGTCAACAAGTCATCCTCACACAGTTTGGAAAGCCGGTCGGGGAAGCTATAAAAGACCCTGGATTGCATTTCAAGTTACCTTTCATCGTCAAGGTCAACGTAGTTGAAATGCGCATTCTGGCTTGGGATGGCAAAAGCGTGGCAATGCCGACCCGAGACAAGACCTACATTCAGGTTGATACCTTTGCACGTTGGCAAATTGACGACCCTCTCCTCTATTTTGAGACCTTACGGGATGAACGAAGTGCACTGTCACGTCTCGACGACATCCTGGGGTCAGTAACTCGTAATGCGGTCGCCAAACACGATCTCCTTGAGGTCGTACGATCTACTAAAGACCGTGAACCAGAAAGAACTGATTTGCTGATCGAAAAGGAAGCCGTCTTCGAACCCATCAAAATCGGCCGCCGGGAAATCGAAAAGAATCTTAAAGAGATCGCAAAAGACAAACTAGAAGACATCGGAATCAAACTCCTCGACCTTCGTTTCAAGAGAATTAACTACAATAAATCCGTAGAACGACAAATCTACGAACAGATGATTTCCGAACGTCAAAAGATTGCCGAACGCTTCCGTTCCGAAGGAGCAGGCGAAGCGGCGCGGACGATGGGTAAGATGGAGAGGGAAGTGAAGCGGATCGAATCAGAAGCCTATCTTAAAATTCAGTCCATTCTTGGCGAAGCGGATGCCGAATCGACCCGGATCTACGCTGAAGCCTATGGCGGAACTCCCGAGCGGGAGAGCTTTTACGAGTTCGTGAAAACATTAGAAGCCTACGACAAAATACTGGATGAAAACACAACCGTCATCCTCTCGACTGATTCCGAACTCTTCAAGCTACTGAAGGGTTCAAAACCAAAATAAGAAGTAGGCGACTCCACCCATTATTTAAAGGATGGGTGGGGTGTCTTTCCCCTCCGGCTAGGGCTAATTACTGTCGCAGAAACTACTCAATCCCTAGTTTGAGTCTTCAATGCAGAACAGATGGCGCTCACCCCGGATAAACAACTGATTGTCGATCGGAGCTAGAGTTGCGTCGACTCCTTCATCAAGTGAATTGGTGGAAATAATCTCCAGCTTCTTACTATCTTTAATAACCACGGTCGTTCCACTTCGTCCAGTAATGTAGACCCGACCGTTCGCAGCGACTGGAGAAGCATAGAGAGTCGAGAGACCTGGAATTCTTGCAGCCGTATAATAGGCATCACCAGTGAGAGGATTCACACATGAAAGTGAGGCCGACTTGGCCTTGTGCATATAGAGAAGCTTCCCAGACAAAAGAGGCGAAGCGAGATCGGGCGTATTCTTCTCCCAACTCCACGCGACATTCTGGGTGCCCTTGAGGTCGCCTCGTCCGCCGAGACGAAACGCCCCGCCATAGGATCCACGGAAACCACTGGCGACAATAACCAGATCATTGATAGCCACCGCAGAAGTGACCGGTCTTTGGGCTTTTCCCGCAATACGCCATAGTTCCTTCCCAGTTTCGAGCTCATAACCACGGATGCAGGTCTGACCATTCATCACGACTTGCTTGGCACCGCGATTCTCAACGACAAAAGGGGTGCACCAGTTGGTCGGCTCGTCACGCTTAGTCTGCCAAATCGTTTTGCCAGTGAGGCAATTGAGAGCAT
>JAKMGP010000019.1 GCA_022424905.1 Akkermansiaceae bacterium
GCAGCATAACAACCAATCGCGGTCATCCAATAATGCCAAATTGGTTGATAAATTGTCCGAATCGTTCTGCTTGCGGCATCTACAAATACAGTATGTCCATACAAGAGATCAAAATCAGGATCTCCAGATTGTAATATTTTTAACATTTTATCGATGACACCAGGCAAGAGAAAATCATCCACATTCAGCCATAAAATCCATTCTCCTCGCGCCATCGCGAATCCCTTATTGAGCGCTTCACTTTGACCACGATCCTTCTCAATTATTCTAACAATCTCAGGAAATTGATTCAGAACCTCGGATGTTTCATCATCCGAACAATTATCAACTACGATATGCTCCACAAGACCACCTTCCGAAGGCAAGACACTACGATGACATTCCGCAAGATGTCTGCCTTGGTTCCAAGAAGCACTAACGACAGAAATTAAGGGGCTCATAAAAAAGCGAACAAGCAGGCAAACTATGATCACGCAAATCCCGGACGAGCGCCCATCGAGTTTGATCCAGAACCGAGCGAAGTCACAGAAGCTTTCTCTTCAGCTTCTTGACTAGCTTTATATTCCATCTCGTCCCTAGCAGCTATGCTTTTAATCAAGATGACCATCAAAATATGGAAGGCTCCAAACCATGATCCTCCGATAGTTGCCGTAACGATTCCCAACCCCGTGGAAAGCGCTAAAACGAAAGAAATAATCCGTAATTCTTCAGAATATCCATCACGTTTCGCAATCTGGTAACTCCGTAGAAAGTACCAAAACATCATGCAATAAACTAAATAGTAAAGCACACCTCCAAAGATTCCATATTGGATTAACACGGATGGAAGGAGGGCATGACAGGTGCCAGAGTTTATGTTCACCATTAAGAATGATTCCTTATCTCCCACGATTTTTTTCACCTCTGTATAATCCAAAGGAGTGTAAACACTCCGCCCAAAAAGAAAGACTCGTGAATCGTCCCTCCACTCCTTCAGTGCTTCATAAAAAAGAGAACTCCGATAGTCTGAGGAGTTTTCAATCGACTTCATCGAGCTGCCTTTCTCGATCATCACATACTGAAGAGGCCTCGCTACAAAGAGAGGCATGTCGTTGTTAATGAATTTTGAAAAGATATTCGCGAATAAAACAACGAGGAATACCAAACACATCGACGCAAAGATGAGAATTATCCGACGGTAGAGAAAAGCAATAATCACGGCATACACTAATGAAAGCAAGACTGCCGCTCGGCCTCCACTTACCACCGAGCCAAGTAGACCCAGACCCAAAACCGAAACTACTAAAACCTTCAAAAGTAGCGTCTGCGCCTTGAACCAACCTGGTTGACAAAGAAAAGCAAAAGCGAAGATCACTGCCGTGGGGGCAAGAACACGCATCGTGAAAACACCCAAGGTCGCATTGATAAGGGGAATATAAAACATCCCAACATCTCCCGACTCGTCCGTAAGAATCGACAAACCACCATATCCTTGCCGAAACAGATGAATTGTATTTGCGAAATTAAGAACAAGGCCGATGGCAAGAATCCAAATAATGGCGGAGATCGCATTTTTACCTACCCGGAAAGTGTAAGGCATCCGAATCGCCAAGAAGAGAACCACAACCGGGGCGAAAGTCGAAGCATATGCCTTGAGCATATTAATGGTGGTATAACTACCTCCGTCGAATGGTAATGTCTTGTTTAGAGCGAAACTCAACGCTCCATAAAAAAGTAATACGCCCGACCAGATGAATAAACTTTTCCCATTAACCCGCTTGAGAAATACAGGGTTTGGATAAGGATTCCTTCCCAATAAGAAGATGATAATACCGTAAACCAACAAGATTGCGGCAGCATACTGTTGCGAACTTAGTCGAAACCCAAAATTCAAGTTCACACCACTCCACACGAGAAAAAGAACAATCTGCCAAGTAAACTTATAGAGAAAGCTTAGGTAGAGAAAAAGAAGAGCAACTAATCCATAAATCGAGAGATCAACGAAACGTGATTGACCAATTACCGAACCGAAGAAAAGAGCTCCGATACTGATAAAAACCAAAAGCGCTACAAAAGTAATTTTGTTTTTCATCGCAAGATAAGATTAAATTTGAAAAGGGGTTTGGGGGAGGATAAATGACTCTACGGTCTACGGGTCAAGGGTGGCAGATAGCGGATTATTAGCCACAGAGAAAATATTTAAAATAGTCTGAAACGTTCAATTTTTGATTTTACTGATTGATTCTCAATCGAGAAAATTAAATCGAGTTCTTCGTGATGGAGCTGGTGATTTTAAGACTTTTTACGTTCATGAAGAGACCTCATCTCTGCGCTGGTATGACGTAATCACTTTATTATACAAGTCATAGTGACGAGAGGCGTAACGCGCTAGAGAATATTCTTTTAGGGCAAACTCCCGACACTCTGTTTGCCATAATCGCCCTCGACGTTTTTCTGAAATTATCCACTCGACTCCGTTTGCCATATCAGAAACCGAAAATGGTCTTGCTTGATACCCATGCTCTTTGTGGCTAAAAACAGAAGCTTGGCCAGCGGCACGAAATCCCACAACCGGAGTTCCACAAGCCAAAGCCTCCGAAGCAGTCTGGCCAAACGTTTCTTCGCGGGAGGGGAATAAGAAGACATCACCTAAGCTGTAGATCTCGGCAAGCTGGGTATCATCACAGACCGAACCTAAACGAATCAATCGAAAACCATGCGAGCAAATTTTAGCACTATCCTGATCGCCAAAGACGAGAATATCAGCATCAAAATGGCGCTGAGCTAATTCTTCAAGGACCCCTTCCAAAAGATCACCGCCCTTACGCAAGTCACTCGTCGCACCCAGAGCTCCAAAAACAAGCACGGTGCGATCTGGAGAAATTCCAAGCTCCTTTCGCAGACGCAAATCAATCCTCGGTTTAAAAACCGAGGTATCGAGACCGTAAGGGATCACTGCGGTCCCCCATCCCGGCTGATTATGCATTTTTCTTAACTGCTCAATCACCCAGGGTGAAGGGCCTACGGCAGTAATCCCAAGATTACCCCAATACTTTTTCTTAAAGCTTCTAATCCTTTTTTCCCAGTCGACTGAAAGCCATTTCGGATTTAATTCTGGGATTGCATCATCATAGTGCCCAACCCCTAAAATTGGCCACAGATCATGGAGAGTCCATACTAACGGCTTCCGGATTTGTGAAAGGGTTTTTACTGGGAGAAATCCATTTCCCGCCCAATGGAGATGTACAAGATCAGCATCACTTGAATTGATAATCGCCGCCAACCGACTAGGGATGATTCCAAAGGTCCACATCGAACCAGTAGGGTTTCCCGACCATCGACGTAAGGCCCGCTCGATCGGAGGCGTCAACTTCTCAAGAAAATTTTGAAAAATCGAAATCTCACCCGAGACAGAAACCTTGGGATCGTGACTACTTTTACGCCGAACCAGCATCTTAGAATCAACTCCAGATTCCTCCAATGCCTTATGAAGGCGATAGGATGCGCGAGACGCCCCACCAACGCAATCGGTTGACCCAACATGAAGAATTTTCATACGATTAGCATTACGCGCTTCTCCTAAGCTGAAAGGTGCCTCTCTAAAAAGCCCTTAGATTCATTGATCCAGCCCGCTAGTATTTGATCCTCAGAACCTAGCTGGTTCACGTGATTCTCATGGATTCTCTCGGTCTCGCTTGTAACCGTTGATAATCCCAACTTCCGTCGGAAAGTATCGATTTTTTGATCCTTGCTGGGATGGCTCACAATAATAAACGGGAGCCGATTTTTGAGACTGAAAACCACCCCGTGGAAGGTATTAGTCACAACGAGATCGCATCCAGCAAGAAGTCCGGGCACATCGGTAGGGTCGCAAAACGCGATATTACGAGTAGCCCAAGAGTAATGATATCCAATAGAACAAAGATCCTTCGCCGCCTCGGCAGCAAACTGGCAAACTCTCTGCACATCATGCTCCGAGGGACCCATCAAATAAGTCCCAATAGCTCCAGCAGTTTTGGCATTCTTAATCGGCTTATCTGGTTTAGAAAGAAGAACTGGATCCACGACAAGATCAGGACGACGCCCAGTGAGAGATTCCACAATAGCTAGAGAATTCTCATCACGGACCGAAATCGCTTCGAATCCCGCAAGAAGTGGACTCAAGGACGCTAACTTAGGATCATCTAGCGAGGTTGAACCAAAACTCGGCGCATAAGAAATTTTAGGTCCAGAACCCATTCCCGCACCGAAAAAAGTCAGATCACCTGCTGAAAAGGGATTACAAATATTCCAGATTTCGTCGCTCCCGAAAACAATACAATCATAGTCGAGTGCGCTCAAATTCTCCGCCGATTGAATTCTCACTCCCATAGGCAGCGTCGCAATAGCTTTGAGATATGACCTCTGCTTTCGGATGTTATTCAGCAGACGCAGCGGATGCCGGGTCCTGTAAATTGCCTCATGATCCAGCTTTTTTTGAGCGGCATTAGTATAATCGATCAGCTCTACTTGGTGCCCGCGCGAGGTCAGAAATGATAACAAACCCTTTGCCTGCAAAAAGCCACCCGCATTGATTCCACGATGAAATGTTAAAATCCCGATTTTCATACAAGTTTTAAGAATTTAGAACGGTGGGGACAGAGTGAATTCTCACTAGGTTCCTAATGAATCGTTAAAATAGCTTCAGCAGGATATCTTTGCGAGATAGGGCTAAGCGCCTCGCTAGAAGGGTAACCACATCCAATGAGCATAATCACATTTTCATGTTCGGGAATCTCAGCAATCTCCCTCAATTTGAGGTCCGAATTATAATCGACACACCAATTGAGACAGACCGAACCCATTCCCTCACTTTGGATAGCAAGGACGGTCTGCAAAGCAAATAGGCCACCATCAATTCCCGGCTGATTTCTCTCTTTCCGAGATAGAAAGAACCTCATATCACTCGTGACGACAAAGAGCACAGGCACTTGGTGGCCAAAGCCACGGTTTCCGGTTTGATACTCCAGGAGCTGAATCACCTTTTCCCCTGTAAAAACATGCAGTCTGCCTGTCTGCCTGTTACAAACCGAAGGGGATTTGAGAGCCGTCCTAGCGATCGAATGGAGAACCTCTGGAGTCGGTATCCGGGAAACATCGAAAGAGCGTAGACTGCGACGGCCTCTCAAGAGTTTCTTCAGCCCGGACCAATCTAATTCCTGATTTATAGCGTAGGGATTCGCTCCTCCAACTTGCGTATCACTGCCCTCTTTTGGCTGAAAATTCACGAAGGTCTCTGAAACATCAAAGTTAAGTTCCTGATGCCGTTTTAAATAAGAGCCTAAAACCCCATGGGCAGCAGAAATTTGAGAAATGGATTCCACGTCATGGTTTGGCAGCGTTTCCCAAACTTCCAGATCCAAAATCAGCGATTTCACGACATCAGCAGCAGACCCTGGGCGAAACTCAGGCATCGCAAGAGCCTTCTCGACAACATGGTATTTACGAATGATATCTCCTAAAAGATGAACACTTCGATTCCTCTTAGGAGCGCCAGCCCAATCACAAGCACCCAAATAACGCCGAGAATCTCGATACACCTCGAGGTAATAGAGAGCCCGTTGTTTCAGGCTCCTGATGAGTTTACCGATCATAACATTTTAAATCACACCGCCTGCAAATTTTTGGGATGGTCCGCTAATTTTTTCAGCCGTTTATAAAGAGGAAGATCATTTAAAAATCTTACCGAAAGATTTCCAATTAAAAGAACTAGGGCAATCGCCATCGCATTAATCCCAAGGTAGACCGCGATCCCGAGATAAATAAAACGGAATGAAACCAGCATATTCCGGCGTCCAACTTCTCCTCGCATAATTGCCACCGCAAGGAAAGGCTGAAAAACAAGGGTCAGTCCGTAAGAAATCACAAGGACCATAAATACCGGGAGAGCATCCAAATAGGCCGGCCTCAGTAAAAAATTAATACACCATGGTCCGAGGATTGGAACCACTAGAATACCCGCGCAAACAAGAAGCCCAATCGTGCGTATGTACCGCCTCAAAAAGATAAGTAAATTCGCTATCTCTCCTCTGGCATAGAGCCTCGATACCTCAGGATTCACTGCTGAACCCAAACTCGATTGAAGCACCGTCAGAGGCCGAGATAATGAGACTGCCATTCCAGCAAGAGCCACCTGCGTCTTACTCCCAAAGATTCCTAACAAGAAAACCCCTCCCACTTCTGATCCTCCATTCAATATCCCAAAAAGAGAAGTCTGACCAAGGGTGTTACGTAACCCCCCGAAATGGCCTCGCAAAGGTTGTAAGCTTAAGATCCGGCCTCTAAAGGACCAAAAAGAACGAGTGCATAAAACCATCAAGATGAGAAATAGGAGGATCGTCAATGCCTCCCCAATCGCAGTAGCAATGATGGCAGATTCAAGTTTCAACCCTCCATTAATCTCAAGATAAACCAAGAGTAAGGGAATCGTAATCCCACCTACGATCGGTGGTATCTGGGCGAGGTGAAATTTATTAGCAAGACGTAAGAGGCCTACACTGATTCCAGAAAATAAATGAGCACAGGTGGCAAAACCCATAATTTTAAATGAGCTAGCGAGATTAGGGTTTGCGTAAACCGTTTCTGCTGCCCAGTCGCTCCCAAAAAAAACTAACCCAATCGTTAGAAGCGAGATCACACTCGCAATATAGATTAATAAAACGAGAAGGCTGGCCACTTTATGGTCCGCCTTTTCAGCCTCAAACTCAGGAATAAAGCGTAGGAGCGTCGGTTCAAAACCAATGCTAAGAATGAGTTTGATGATACTGACCGCATTGAGACAAATAACGTAGTAACCAAAACTCTCAAGATCCAGATACCTTCCAAGAATAACAGCTTTCCCCATTGCAGCGAGGATGACAACGACCCCGCCAATCATGCCAATACCTGCGTTTATCTTAATTCTTCTAACAATAGACATCTTTGGATGCGCAAGAAAATTAGCCACGAGTAATTGATAACGTGAACGATCGTATTCACATTAAAGAAGAAAGGTCTTTTTATAAAAAGACCCTAAAGTAACCTCTATTTGAAGGCTCAACCCTCTAGTCCCCCTAAACGATCATTCCCGCGGCAACCGTCTCATTAGTTCCTGGATCAATGAGAATAAATGATCCGGTCTGACGATTATTATTATACGAATCATAACATAAGGGAGCGGCCGTTCTCAGCGAAATTCGACCAATCTCATTGAGTGAAAATGACGAGGAATCCTCCTCTTTGCGTAAGGTGTTAATATCCACTTTATAACTCATATTTTGCACAATCGCTTTAGTCTCCCGCGTGGTGTGCCGGATGATGAGTTTCGCACGCTGATTTAAATTCTGATTTGAAAACCAGCAAATCATCGCTTCTAAATTTTGACTTTGCTTGGGTGGGTTGTTCGCCTTCACCAACATGTCACCCCGTGAAATATCAATTTCATCTTCGAGAGTTATTGTAATCGACTGAGGTGCAAAAGCCTCTTCTCTCTCTTCACCATCTTGAAACACTTCTTTGACTCGACTACTAAAGCCAGATGGCAATACGGTGACATCATCCCCTGGTCGAAAAACACCTCCAGCAACCCGACCTGCAAAGCCTCGGAAATCATGAAATTTATCGCTCTGTGGACGGATCACCCATTGCACCGGAAATCGAGCTTGAACGTGATTTTCATCTCCCCCGACATACACATTTTCAAGATGATAAAGAAGGCTACTTCCCTCAAACCAAGACATCTTCTCAGACTTCTCAACAACATTATCACCATTGAGTGCCGAAATCGGGATTGGGGTGATGTCCACCAAGTTGTCGAGACGCGAGGCAAACGATTGATAGTCTTTTACGATCTCATCATAGACCCCTTGGTCGTAATCGACGAGGTCCATCTTATTGACCGCAACGACGACATGTTTGATGCTTAACAAATTCGCAATGAATGAATGCCGTTTTGTTTGTTCAATGACACCTTTACGGGCATCAATCAAGATGATCGCAAGGTTGGCAGTTGAAGCCCCAGTCACCATGTTTCGGGTGTATTGGATATGACCGGGAGTATCCGCGATGATAAACTTTCGTTTAGGAGTGGCGAAGTAACGATAAGCGACGTCAATCGTAATTCCCTGTTCACGCTCAGCTTTGAGTCCGTCTGTAAGCAAGGCAAGGTTGACGTTTTCATCTCCTTTTTTTCGGGAAGATTCCTCAATCGCTTCTAGTTGATCTTCAAAGATTGACTTGGAGTCATAGAGTAATCGTCCAATCAAGGTGGACTTGCCATCATCGACAGAGCCAGCGGTCGTAAAACGAAGGAGATCCATAAGTAGTAATCGAAAAATTAAAGTTAAAGGCCTTCCACAAGAACTCCATTTGTTACAAGGAGCCTTTGTCTCGAAGGATTTTTTTCAGCAATGATTGCTTCTCCTGAATCGCCATATTGCTCGACGATGTGAGCCGAAAACTTGATGAACTCAATTCGGAGATTCTTCAGGACAACTTTGTCGCCCCAGGCTCTATTGATGTCAGAGAGCTTGAATCCGGAAAAGTGGATCCGGAAAAGTGGCAAAATCGACCCTCCAGCACCTTCCCTAATCACGGTTTCCCAATTCCCTGACCCGATAATTTCCTCCCCAACAATAGTGCCCGTTGAATTTCCATGTTTAAAAAAGAGGCCCGAAAGAGTGTTATTTTCTTTAGGAACTTTGAGTTCTCCAATGATGCGATAGGTCGCAGGTGAAGATAGAGTGCCGAGGAGGTTTGAAAACCCGAGATAGGCATTTTTTGAGCCATTCCGAATTTTATAAATTGTTCCCTCGTCTTTTTTGAAACTGACATCGACTCCAATCACTTCCTCTGGAGTTAACTTTCCATCTTCCGGAGTGTAATCCAGGGCAATATGTCGTTCTGTACCCTCAGCTCCTATCCCGACAAATTCACCTAATGTTCGAGCACTTGTCCTTCCTTTTTCCCGCTTGCCACCTGTTTTCTCAACCACATTTTCAACCGGACTTTTTAAGCTGATTTTACCCTCACTATCATACCTAACCATAACTTCCAGATCATCACCATTCCTCCGGACGATAAACCCAGCGCGGGATCTTCCGCTCTGCATCACTCTGGAAGGTAGCTCACGTGCGTTGGCAAGCTCTGGATCTTCTTGGATCTTCTTGAG
>JAKMGP010000022.1 GCA_022424905.1 Akkermansiaceae bacterium
CGGCTTGTTCGAAATATTTAGGATCAGCGGCCATCTTCCACATTCCTAGCAAAGCGATGATCCGGCGATTACGAACCCGCCACAGGTCAGGATCCTTCGGATGCTTAGCGATTGTATCTGCACAAAGTTTTAGTGCCTTTCTGTAATTCACCAAGGCCTCCTCACGAGTGAGCCGATAGCGGAGCGGAGGACTGACAAAGCAATCTTGAATCGCACGGAGAGGTTCGACCAGCCGGCCGGATTGTGGGGTTTCGGTATTAGCCACTAAAAAGTCGCCGATGAACAAGGACTGCAACTGCGCCTGGTAGCGCTCGCTCGTGAGCCTGACATCATCGAAGCGATAGGGGTTCACCTTCGTTCCTTGGTGCCCTTTGTAATTCTCCGTCGGCGACAGCAAAGTATATCCATAAGCATTCACCAAAATACTCACCGGCTCTCTTCGACCATAGGTTCGGAAAGCCTGGTTTTTCTTTCCACCGGGAAGTTGAAGCGCGGTCCATTTCAACCCGAGCCCACGAAGCGTTGACTCTCCTGCGTCCGGCAACTCATCGAGGTTAAAACTATAAAAATCAAAACGCCCCGGATAGAGTTCCTCATACTCGTTCATTTTCTTCAAAGCGACGTCGAAACCTTCCGTCTTTTTCGTCCAGAAAACCATCAGGCAGGGATGGCCCAAGCGGTCGATTGGAAATTTTAGCAAGGTTCCGTCCGTCCGGGTGAAGCTGCCTCGGAATAAAGCCTCAATCCGACCCGCGGCGAGACTTTTGCGGCGAAACTCAATCACCCTATGATCGTCGGAAAAACGCTCCTGCATGCTGCGCAGGATCTTCATTTCCAAATCAAAGGCCTCAAGCTTCGGCGCAATCTGCGAAGCCATCATGAGACTCTTCGCTTCACCCGGCGTATCACGATAACGTGCGATCAATTCCTCGAGCGCTTTGGCACGTTCCGTCATATCCGCTTTCTTTACCGACAAATCTCGCTCAGAAAGCAACATGTCCGCTTCGAGACGAAGATCCGCCACCTCATCGGGCGCCTTCGCCAAGATGGCGCAGGTCTCGAGCAAGGCGGCGCGATTCTCGCCGGAGTTCTCCATGGCAAGCAAGTGTTTCTGGCTTTGGAACACGACACCCAAGACGCGGTAGTGGTTTGTTGCCGATGGGAATGACTTTAAGAGTTTTTGCGCATCACGGACGACGCTCTTGTAGGCACGACGCATCCTTGTCTTCGAAGACGAATCGCCAGCCTCGGCCAATTCCTTTTTCAGTGAAACAATCTCACTTTCAGAGATGTCGCCAGTTCTCTCCTGCGATCTCGTAACGCCAACAAGAACCCCAGCAAGGAGGAATGCCGTCAAATATAAGCGAGTTCTCAAAGTGCTCATCATTTATCAAACTGATTCCGCGTTTTCCAATCCTTCAACTTCTCATGGAATGATTTGTAGACCCCTGGTGGAAACACTGTGGTCGGCTTGGTATAGCGCTGACATATTTGAGACGCTTCATCACTGCGCCCAAGCTTGGAAAGAATCTCTGCTTTGATGCTCCACAGCTCAATCAGGATCTCATCAGGGTTTGTCACGGTGACCTTGGCAGCGTCCTTGCGCCAATTCGGTGCCTTCTCTCTTTTTCGCCCTGGTAAGTATTTTAAATTCTGCGCTTCGATTGCAACCTCGATGGACTCGAGCGCGGCTTTCCAATCCTTCAGCTCCATGTAGGCCAGCGCCTTCCCATGATAGCGCGGCGGCCGCCAGCCGAAACGATCGGGATCCCAGGGGAGATAGGGCCCGCCGAAGATGCGCGCGGCTTGATTAAAATCGCCCTTGTTCAGAGCTTCATATGCCGTCTCGACTTCACAGGCCTCGATGTGGACTTTCGCCGCGAGCAAGTTGACAAATTTCTCGGCGTCCCCGTAGGGCAGTCCCGATGCGCGCCACACGATGGAGCCATCACGGCGGACCAGAAAGGCGTTCGGGATACGATCGGCCGAAAGAATACCCAGTCGGCGCACCATCGGATTCGCAAGACCGCCCGGCACAATGGCGGCCTGGCAAGTCAGCCCCCTACTTTTCATCAGGGCATGAAGATGTTCCGCATCTTCGGATAAAGAGGCCACAATCGTAATGAGATCTTTGTTGAGATGCTTATCTTGAAGGTCGCACGCAAATTGGAGGTAATGGTGGTGTGGTTTCTTGTCTTCCTCTTCTCCGAGGTCGACAGGAAACTCCGCATCGGGTTCGGCAGACGGCTCGACAAACACCAAGAGCGTCAGCTTGCCTTTGGTATCCTGCGGGAGGGTCAGGGTTCGCCCGTCGAGAGCCTTGAGCGAGATAGTCGGCAAGACGTCCCTCATCGGAGCCGCACCATGATTAATCATGTAGTCACGCACCGATTCACGTTCATTCTTGATGTGATTCGCCTTTAACAGGCGGTAAGTATAAACTCGGTCACGAAGGAACGAGACCATGGACCACAGCGCAGGATTCCCCCCACCTGGTGCTGCCAGCAGTGGGGCGCAGTAGCGATCGTGCAAGTCCCTTGAATTAGCGTTCAGCGCCAAAATCGTCGCCGCGGCATAGACCAAAGAAGGCGCTTCAGCCCCGCCCGTTTTCTTGAGCAAATCCTGAATCACTGACTCCGACTTTAAATCCCCGAGCCGGAGAGCTTCCCTAGCGAGACAAAAGCGCGGCACGATGTCAGCCCCGGGAGGCAGCTTTATGGCCAAAGCAGTGCGCGCCTCCAGGGCCGCTTGTTCAAGAAACTTGGGCTCGCCGGCAAGATTCCACATGCCCAGTAAGGCGATGATTCTTCGGTTGCGCACCATCCAGAGATCTGGCGCACCCGGATGTTTCCCGGCAGCCTCACCGCACAACTTCTCGGCCTTCTCGTAGTTCGCAAGCGCCTCGGTAGCCGAGAGTCGGTAGCGGAAAGGCGCCGGCGTGAAACATTCCTGAATGGCGTCCAGCATCTCGATCGGAACCGTCTCGGCGGTCCGAACCGTTCTAGCCTCGGGCTCTGTGACTAAAACATCGCCAATCAAAAGCGACTGCAATTGCGAAAGAAATCGCGTGTTATCCAAACGGCGATTTAAGGTCGACATCACCAAGGGAGCACCGCGCACGCCCAATTTGGCCTGCTCCGCCGCGTTCAGCAAATTCGGCGCAAGGAGAGCATAACCGTAGGCGTTGACAAAGACGCCGACCGGGTCACTTACTACGTAGGCACGATAGGTTTGACTCTCCTTGCCTCCAGGTAAGCGCATAACCGTCCAGGTAAGGCCCATCGATTTTAGCGTCGAATCTCCCGCGTCGGGCAATTCGTCAACATTGAAACTGAAGACCTCAAATTGGCCCTGGAATCGATCCTCCTGCTCCTTGATCATCTTGAGGTAGTCCTCGAAGCCCGGCGTCTTCTGCGACCAAAAAACCATAAGACTTTGCCGCCCCATCAAGTCAGCCGGAAACCGCAGAGTAACGCCATCAGAACGCATAAAGACCCCTTTAAACAACACCTCCATTCGACCGAGCCCGAGGTGTTTACGACGGAACTCAATCACCTCTATATCGCCGGCGAAACGTTCGCCCAAAGCGTCCAAGACTCTTTTCTGCAAGTCAAACGCTTGTAGCTTTGGGGCAATTCGGGCAGCCATCATAAGACTTTTCGCCTCCGCCGGGGTGCTCCGATAACGATCAACAATCGAGCTGAGAACCTCGGCCCGTTTTTCCATATCAGCATCCTCAAGAGCAAGATCCCTTTCGGATAAAAGAAGGTCCGCTTCCAAGCGGAATTCGGCATAGTCATCAGGGGCCCTGACAAGTTCTTCGCAAGTCTTGAATAAGGCCTCGCGATTTCCCTCAGAGTTTTCCAGTCCCAGCAATTTTTTTTTGGTCTCTAGCACGATTGCCAAGACCCGAAAGCGGTTGGGCGCACTTGGCGAAGCTCTAAGAATCGCCTCACCCTCACGAATCACAGCTTTACAGGCTCTCCGCTTTCTGGTCGATGACCTTGCCTGACTCACTTCGCCCAACTCTTCTTGCAAAGCGGCGATCTTTTTGAGGGGGATTCCTTCAGAAGCCAACTGCAGCGTATCCTGACCTTGGACCGTATCCGAAAAAAACCATGCCAGTAGCATCACTAAGCACGCGCGCAAAAAACTGCGTGCCTGATCGCTCCAGTGCGTTTTATAGCCTTTAGTTTTTTTCTTCATACCGCTCGATGTTGGATTTCATACCAAGAAGAATACCGTATTGCCATTCACCTTGCCCCTCACTTCTGACCTGCGGATGGACAATTCCCGACAGCGTCCAAACCACCCTTCCGTCGGGCCGCAGTAATACGATATTGGGAACACGGTCTGCTGAGAGAATCCCCAAACGATTTACGAGAGGATTGGTGAGGCCACCGGGAGCAATGACAGTCTGACAGGGCCAATCGTTCTTTTTCATCAGCGACTGCACCCGTTTTTCATCGTCTGTCAAAAAAGCGGCAATGACTTTGATTTTTGAAGCATGCTCGTCGACCAGCGCGAAGGTCCTTTGCATTATTCCAGGAACTTCTTTTTTGTTACCTTTCGCATCCACTATGATTTTCCCGTTCATCATCACTGGGAGATCAACCGCTGCATCGGCAGGCGGTTCGATAAACATGAGTAGTGTCATCATACGATCGGTTGCTTGCGGTAATTTCACGACACCGCCAGTGAGCGTTTTCAATTCAGCCTGCAATGGTCCGTTGGCGACCAAGGTTGGATCAGCCACCCCAGGATTACGCCGCAAATTCGCCCGCTCGATTCTACGAGCCAGGGTTGGGGGGAAGTAGAGATTAGGTTTGAACAAGCGATAGGAATGAACCTGATCTCGCAGAAACGAAACAACCGGCCAAATCGCTGCTTCGTTATTGCCTTTCTTCAGGAGAATCTCTCGGTATTTCGAATGTAGCTCTCGAGAGTTAACATCTATCGCAAGAATCGCAGCCGCCGCGTAGGCCGAGCGCGGCGCCTCAGCTCCTCCGGTTGCTTCAATGAAAGCAGCCAATACCTGCTCTGGAATCGAATCACCCTTACAAAACGCTTCTTTGGCGAGGCAGTAATGCGGCGCGATCTTGGCTCCACGAGGCGGATTTACAGCGAGCGCAGCACGTGCCTCTTCAGCTGCGGCTTCAAGATATTTTGGTTCAATGGCTAGTTTCCACATCCCCAGTAAGGCAATAATTCTCCGATTACGGACAAGCCAAAGATCGGGAGCTTCAGGGAATTGCGTAATGACCTTACGACAAAGTTTTTCCGCCTTCTCGTAATTAACCAGCGCCTCAGTCCGCGTCAGCCGATAACGCATTGGCGCAGTGATAAAGCAGGCTTGAATGGCATCGAGTGTTTTTCTGGGAACCGAATCAACGGTCAGGACTGGTTTCTCCTCTTGATCTGTAGCGGCCACCAAAAAATCACCCACAAGGAGCGACTGTAACTGGGAAAGATATCGTATCTCATCAAAGTTCTGTTCCATCGGGGTCGCTTCAGTAAGAGGCGAACGCAAAAAGCCATGTCCATAGGCATTGAGCCTTAAGCCAATCGGATCCCGTGTCGCAAATACACGGTAAGTTTCGCTCTCCCTCCCCCCAGGAAGCCGCATTACTGCCCAGTCTAAACCCAGCGTCCTTAAGATTTTCTCGCCAGAATCAGGCAATTCATCCACGTTGAAGCTGAAGACCTTCAAATAATTGGGAAAGCGGGTTTGCAGTTCTTTGACGACACCAAGGTGGGATTCAATGTCAGGCGTCTCTTTCGACCAAAAATAGATCAGAGAAGTGTGCCCTATGGTATCAATCGGAAAGGTAAGTGAAGTGCCATCTGCGCGAGTAAATGAACCGGAAAACACCACCGGAAAATAACTATAGTCACGACGACCTCGTCGCCATTTAATGACATCGAGATCACCTGCAAAACGTTCGCCCAGCGCACGAGAAATTTTTTTCTCGAGATCAACCGCATTTAGTTTCGGGGCGATCAGCGTGGCCATCATGAGACACTTCTTCTCGCCCGGCGTGTCGCGGTAACGCGCAATCAAACTCTCGAGCGCTTTGGCACGCTCCTTCACGTCCGCCTTCTTTGCCGATAAATCACGTTCTAAAAGTAACAAATCAGCCTCAATGCGCAGATCGGCAAACTTATCCGGAGCCTCGACTAGCCTACCACTAGTCGCAAAAAGCAACTGGCGGTTTCGATCGGAATTCTCTAGGGCCAATAATTTCGTTTGGCATTGAAATATGATCTCCAAGACCGAAAACCGTTTCGCCGCCACGAGTGACTTCTCAACTAGGGCCTCCCCATCGCGGACGACATCCTTGTAGGCGCGGCGCTTGCGGATCGAAGAAGAAATATTGCCAGCTTCTTTCAGCTTCTTTTCTAGCGCGACGAGATCGATTTCTGAACTACCAGCTGACTCAGTCTGCGCGATACAAACATGGGTCAAAGTAAGCAAAACACTTGCCGTGCAAATGGCAACGGATTGGAGATACTTCGAATGGCGATTTTTCACCTCTGATAAATTGGGATGTAACGATGCGGAGTGGCGAGAATAATGATCGCCATCGGAGTCGAGTAGCTACCTCCACCGTGCCCAGCACCTTTATCCCAAGCACCCTTTTCATTTTGCCTGGAGATCAGGGCATCACGGATCTGAGGATACCACTTCGCATACTCATCATCGCCAGCCTGCACCATGGCTTGGATCGCGTAGTAGTGGGTATAATAGTAATAGCTCCCCCCACCAGTGATGATACCGGGGGCCAGGCTTTTGAGATAGCGCAAGGCCGATCTAGTCATTTCAGCGTCTCGCAGTCCCGCAAGCTGAGCAGTATAAGATCCTCCCGCAGTGCAAGCCGGGGTCACTTTCCCACCTCGGGGAGTATAGCAAAATCCGCCAGTTTGCGGATCTTGCGCACTTTCTAAATACTTAGCCACTTTGGCGATCGTCTCATTCGGAACATAAATCCCAGCCTGACGAGCTGAGGCCAAAGCATGAAAAACAGTCTGAGTGCATGAGGTGTCTTCGCCCCCATCCGCCTGCGGTTGATAGCGCCAACCACCTCCAGGATTTTGTGAGCGTAAAATAACTTCAACCGCCTTCTCGAGGGCTTTTTGGATTGCGTCATCATCTTCAGGGTCGCGCGCCATTCCCCACATTTCCGAAAGAGCCAGGGTGGCAAGCCCGTGCTCATACATCACCGTCCCAAGATAACCATCGGGACGTCCTTTTGCCTCCTTCAATAGCCATTTCATCCCACGATCCAACGACTTCCCGTATTTACCGAACCCGGAAAAGTGCGCTTTCGACATAAATGCCATCAAAGAAAGCGAAGTCATAGCCACGGCATGCCCACCCTCTCCATTACTATCCCAAGAACCATTCTCTCTCTGAATCGTTAAGAGATAATTGAGCCCTTTATCGATGGAGCGAGAAGCCTCAGCGCTAAGCTCAGGAGCACCCTCCTGCTGAGCCAATGCTGGACCATGTAAAAGGCACATCAGGAAGCCTACGATTAAGGGAAAGAGAAAAGCCCGCGAATTGACGCGCATCATTTTTGAGGAGTTCTCTTTTCGAAACAAGCTATCAGCTTTGCGAAGATTAGTGTTCATCAATATTTGTTCGTTATTCCTCAACTTACTTGGTTAAGCGTTCGTAATAGTCCTTGAGAATCGCGCGGTATTCCAGGGGCAACTCGCGTGCGAAGTTTTCATTCAATGCGGCGCGGTCGCGACGTCCGAGCACTTCCCATTCGAGGCGTCCACCCTTAGGGCGCTCTCCAGTAAGAGAACCAGGAAGAAAGATTTGCAACTCGCTGTCATCGGGCTCAGCATCATCAGATGGTGGACCCGGTTCCGCTGGAGCCGGCGGGGGCACGTCGACATACTTTAGGGCATACTCCAAGATGAAATAGCGCAGCGCATCGACCGCCTCGTTCTGACTGGTGATCGCGGCGGCGCGGTCGCCAGCCTCAAGCTTTGCAGCAGCCTCAGCAAGGTGCCGGTGGGCTTTCCCAATATTTGGGTGTGGTTCAGGCGCTGGGAGAATTGGAGCCGGAACCACTTCCGCAACAAGGGGCTCGGGAACCGCTTCAGGTTTAATATCGGATTCGGACTCGGCAACGTCGAATGGACAAGCATCTTCGGGAACGTCGATCACCTCTTCGGTAAGAGGCACTTCAACGGGCTCAACAGCTAAAACAGGAGCCGGTGGTGGTGGCGGAGGGAAGAGCGCTTTACACTGCTCTGCGAGCTTCAGTTGCAGCGCAGCGAGACTACCCAGTTGCGCTGGCTCAGCGGCCTGGGTTTTTCGGAAAAGGTCCTTGTGGTGAGCCGCAACCGACAGCGCCGCATTAAGCATCTTAACCTCATCAGAGGGCTCTTCGATAAATACCCCAATAGGTGGTGGTGTGATAAGGTAGGCGAGGTTTTTCATCAGAAGCTGCATCTCCTCCGTATCTCCAGCGAGCGAATCGAGCGCCTCTTCTACTGCGGACTCAGAACCTCTCGGAGCGATCACATCAACCAAGGAATTCACAGTATCCTTGTAGCGTTTTTCGCCAGTGAGTTTGTAGAGGTCGCTGCCAAATAATTGGGCTTTCTTTTTCAAGACCTCTGCATCAGGGGCATCTTCGCCCGGCTCTAACGATTGTTGCATTTCATTACGGATCAGAGCGCTTTGCGGCACAACCTCATAGATGAATTCCGCAACCTCACGGATATAGCGATACTCTGGAGTCACCTTATCGATCTTCGCTCGTAAGCCCTGAAGAGATTCCAAGACAAAGGATTGCGCATCGAGCGTCTCTTCAATGTCATCGTCTTCTAAGCCGATCGCGGCTGCGTCCATATCCTCTTTAGCGAAGAGCATTACGGTGCCAGTTTCAATCTTGTGCGCGAGAGGGTCGAGGGAAGTTAGAACCGCATTCACCGCATGGATCAGATTTTTCTGTGGGATAACGAGTCCCGGATAGTCTGCCTTCTTTGCCTTCTTCGTGATTTCGGTTAAGCGAGCCTGCTCATCTTCGATTTCAGTGAGTAGGGGGCTTGGAGCAAGAGCACTTGCGGTGGCCCCGAGCACACCAGCAAAAGAAGTCCGCGTAGCCGTCACTTCCTCGATCAGTAGATTAGCCTCTTCGATCGCATCAAGCGCTCGCTCCTGAACTTCAATGACAGCATCAGGCTTGTTTTCTTTGAGCAACGGAGTGGCTGCGGTTACAAAGCGCACAATCCGAGCAAGACTATCAAGCAGAGGAACATATTCTTCACTAGGAGCCCCTTGAGATTCTTTCCAAAGGGTAATGGTTCGTTGAAATCCCTCAGCATCCTTGGACAAGGACTGGTTTAGGGCAGCAAGAGCAGCCGTATTGATCTCGTCATCGGCAGCATCTTCCACCTGTTCAAGCAAGACCAGTAAACGCTCCTCGAGCATGAACAACTGGGTCGCATGTTTCCCGAAGCTTTTGACCGAGGCTTTCATCTCATCCTGCTGGGTCATGGCATTCATACGTTTGCTGGTCAGTTCCGCCAGCTTTGTAAAAGCGGTCTCGGCACCCTCTTGATGGACAACCGCAAGCTCACGATCCCCGTCTTTGATTCCAACCAAGGCCGCTGCCATTGCACTCTCAGCAGAGGACAACAAACGATCGACCGGAGGCGCGGCCGGATTCATAGCGTCAAAAAGCCTAGGACGATGTGCTGGAACCTTCGGCATCAGCAACAACTGGACTTGGCGTTGTAAACGGGCCTGCCTTGTCGCGATTGTAACCTTTCGTTCTACAAATTCTTGTGTCGTAAGCGCGACCGCCTCTTCACGAAGAATCTTATGTTCAGTCGCCTGCACAGAAAAGATATCACGGGCGATCGTCAAAGCCTCATATTCAGCACCGCGCCGAAGCCGGAATTCGGCCTGCAATAAAGATGAAATCACCCTAGCTTGCTCGCTCGCCGCTTTCTTCGATTCCGCATTGAGGAAAAGAGCAACCGCTTTGCGCATTTTAGCATCAGCCCCCGAACGAACTAGACCATTAACGAGGTGGGACAAATTAAAAGCGATCAAGGCATCCACGCTTGAGCTCTCCTTATTGCTTGGCGTAGCCGCCAGTAGATGAGCGGTCGCTTTTGCAAGGTTGATTTGCCCTTTCTCTAGGTCGCCCAAGTCAGCATCCTTACCCGTGATCGTCTGTAAGCGGAGAAAAGCTTGTGTCTGAGCTGTGGCGTGCAGTTCGCGGGCCATCACATCCGAGGCTTCAGCGAATCCAAGCTGTAAAACGACGAGACCAAGCTCTCGTGCCGAGCCATTCACCTTATCGATGGCAGCTGATGGACTTTTCCCTTCCCCCTCATCAACCGCGGCAAGCTTCCGGAACAACGAAGCCGCCTGCCCCACATGTTCATCGGCAATTCTTTTCAGATCGGCTCCGATTTTGAGAAGCGCAGCGCTTTCGGCCTCCTCAGAAACCTTGTTCGCGATCAGATCTTCGACCACGCCGTCGATGCGTGCTCGGATCGCTCCGAGACGGTCTCGCATTAGGTCTTGCCGCACTGCCTCCACTTGGCAGCTCTGCACGAAAACGTCCGACGATGGATCCAGACTCCGGATCACGTCATGAACCCCGCGTTCCTCGCGGTAGATGGTGCGGATCTGATTGAGGATACGTCGCTTCTGTTTTTCGATCTGCGCAAGGTAATCTTCCTTAGACAAAAATTGCACTCGCCGAGAACCCGAGCGCACCCGGTGCGGCCCATCTGGTTCTGGGTAGCGGTCGGCTAATTCAATCGTAAAAGAAACAGTATCTCCAACTGCGAGCTCGGGAAGAGCCATTCGATAATCCCAGTCGACCTTCTGCTCGCTCCCGTCGCTTACCTTCGGCGTCGGCAAAGCGACCCTTTCCTCCCCCGTCTTATTGACCCGATAGAAAATGGAGGCCTCACCAATACCGTGGTCATCACGGCCACGGAAGGCAAAGTCGATCCCCCGCTCCAAAGTTGCAAATAAATTTCCGGCGGGTGAAGTAATGTCGATTCCCGGCGCCCGATCCGGAGCAACTTGTAGATAGTGGCGCGGACTAGAAAATTTAAAACCATGCTCCTTATCTTCCCATCCAAAGCTATAGCCCCGTGAACCATTGGCCACCTGTTGCATCGTGACCGAACGGCCATTCCCTCCAATCTGTAGGGGAATTGCATCCCCTTCGGACGGGCGAAACTCCGCATTCCCAACCGCACGATCGAGGGTCAGATTCCAACGAATTTTAGTACCCTCGGGAATCGTTAAAGTAAGCGCTTCAACCGTCTCATTCGGACGTTGCGTATATTCAGGAAACTCGAGAGTGACTTCAGCCCGCTCGATCCGAGGGGTCGATATGACCTGCACCGTATGCCAATCACTCTTTGCGTCACCAGCGACAATTCGATAATCGAAGCTACGGAAGATGGTCTCTGCCCCGTATTCACAAACTTCATCGACAACCGCAATCTCACGCTCCCTTGGCTTCCCTTTGCCGGTGCGTAAAATGATTTTAGCTTTATCCGGAATTTCTCCCGAAATCTTCGCCACGAGCTGGAGCCCCTCCCCTTCCTTCAAAATCCAATCGCTTTTAGCAATCTCGATCTGAGTACGTGTGGGATACTCAAAGGCCAACCACGGGGTGAAAATCCGGCCCAATCCGGCCGCTAGGAACGGTCCATTATAAACCGAAAAACCTCCAATAATCATTACCGGAATGAGAGCAAAAAGGACAAAGCGGCGAAATCCCGTGAAAGAAACAGCCTTCTTTGCACTAATCGGCTCCGCAGCTTCCTCAGCCATTAGGCAAGTTTTCTCGCGAAGTGAATCGGACCCACTTGTGGACGAACCTGACTCTCCAAACTGAACTGCCGTCACTAAAAGACTCTCCATCGCCCCGTGCTCTTTTTCAACCCGAAGGGCAGTATAAGAAGCATCGTACTTATGAAGATTTCGCCAGCCAAACTGCCATGCTTTAAAAACCGCAACGCCACCCAACCCCGCTAAAATCACAACACGCCCTTCCGCTGGAAGATCGAAAACCCAATCGACCACTACCCCAACCAAAAACAAGGAAAACACCCAACCAAAGAGGGTCAGAAACCCGACCACACGGTGCAAGTTTTGATCGTGACGCCACACCTCTCTGAGGCGTTTATCAAGAAGTTTACGCTGATTAGGTTCGCTCATGAAAGATCGTATTTTCTACGTAAGATCCACTCAAACCCCAATAGAATTACTAAGATTGGGGCTATCAAGACATTGTCCCAAAGTGGTCGATCGGTTCGGGTTGTCATCATGTGCGGATCACGGTTAAGCAAGGAAGGGAGTTTTTTAAGATCGAGAGCACTCAGGCACTCTCCTCCAGACAAATCAGCGATCCGGCGTAGATGCTCGATTTGCATGTCGGTGTTCGCTAATTCCGGCCTAAGATCGGCCACTTGGAATTCAACCGTATTTGAAAGCGGGCGATCCGCCACATTCGCTTCCACCCGATAACCACCGGCGCTGGGCGGAGAGAAATAACCTTCGTAAAGACCAGGATTTGAAGCATCGGGCCTAAGAGTCACTCGTTGTGGTTCTCCACCCGCCGCATCGGCGGCAAGCGCGCTCACTTCGATCTCGAAACCCTGCTGGGTCAGGGGCTCGTAATCTTCGTCAAGAAGGTGCGCGTAGAGCATGACTTGGCCCCCTACCGGATAAGTGACGCGATCTGTTTCAAGGCGAACCTGCTTATGCTCACCCATCAGCCTCGATAAGGTTAGAAACTGAACGCACTGCGACCAGACCCGCCAGTGATACTTATCGCCCGTTTTGAATCTCAATAACCACAAGCGATCAGTGGCCATCATCATGCATTTCCCGGTCCCGTATCGCTGCCATGAAACGAGTGGGTAACGTTTATCACGGGATAAAGTGTCAGAGAGCTCTGCCAAAACTGTTGCTCCAGGACGAGGCGCTAACAGCGGAGGAATACGATCGAGTGGGGCAACCCTGCTCCAGACAAGATCGTTCTCATCCTGCTCATTCTCTAAGGTCATCACGAGGCTACTACGACCCTCTGGCGTGAGCACAGGATAGACACTATCATCGATATCTTCCCACTCTGCCTCTGGGTCAAACTCGACTGGCAGCATACGCTCCACTGGGGTGCCGGCATAACTGGCGGGTGCGAAACGGGAACCACAGAGCATGAGTAAAGATCCACCACGCTCTTTCACCAATTCCTCGAGCCGCAGGAAAGCCTCCGCAGAGAAGAATGAGGCATCAACATCACCCAAGATCACAAGATCGTAAGAGAAGGCCTCCTCGCGATCTTCAGGAAATTCCGCAATGTATTCGGACGAATTTTGCGCCAGCTCCGGTTGGGCGCGGGTCGCAATAAAAGTGGCATTGATCCGCGGGTCGCGTTTCAGCATGGCGCGCAAGTAACGGAATTCCCATCGAGCACTTCCCTCGATACAGAGCACATTGATTCTTTCGTTCACGACTCGAACGCTACGAGCCACCTGATTATTTACGGCCGTTGCCTCATCACTAAATGGTTCGATCGCAACTTCGATCCGCGCGGCCCCTTTTTCGGCAACATCAACATTGAAAAAGACCTCTTCAAATTGCAGGCCACCTGTAAGCGTGACGCTCTGACGAACAACACCCCGGCCATTAAGACTCACCGTCAAATCAGCGACGCGTTTTTCGTAACCCTTCGATTGGAGCTGAACTCGAATCGGCACTTTATCGCCCGTAAAGGCGACATCCTGCATCACAATGTTACGGAGCGAGACATCGTCCGGATCAGCGATCCCCACTGGAACCGTGTAAACCGGGATCCCACGCGTTCCCAGATCCCGCACCGCCGCCTCAACGCGCCGCGATGAAGTATCGAGTCCATCCGAAACCAAGACGACACCACTCAAGGGCGCACCACGTTCTGTCTTCGCCACCGACTCCAGCGCACCTGCAATCGATGTACCTGCTCCATTAGCCTGCAACTTAGATAGCAATTCAATGTCCCCGCCGTCATTACCACCCACCCGTTCCAGAGCCTCACTAAAGCTGTAATAACTGACATCGAGGTCTTCAGAAATCAAATCGAAGATCGGCCGCGCTGACTTCGTCAGCAAGCTCGTCGCCAGATCCAAACGCGAAGCATCGGCTACCGCTTGGCGCGATTTGTCCGCGAGTGACAGAGCCTTACGGTTGACCTCTTCTGGAGTTTCCATCAGCGGAAGAATCCCGAGTGCGACTGCAGCCTCACCAATATCCTCAGAACGTTTGCGTTGGTCTTTGATCGACATGCTCTCAGAGACATCGACGAGAATCGGTAGGCGACGTTTCTCGGTTAGGGTTTGCTTGATCGTTGCAGTCGGCTCGAAGAGCGCCGCCACAATCAGGGCGAGTGCCACCAATCGTGTCAGCCCTAGCGAAATACGAACCCATGTCGGCAAACCCTGGCGACGACAGTATAAGAAAACAGTCAGCAGAATGACTGCACCAAAGGCCGAAAGCACGATCGTGTCCGAAACTGGGCGCGCCCAGAAGAGCCGCTCGATCTGTCCTTCATTAAAAATCGATGCCATCATTTAAACACTCTCGGGGTTTACCTCAGGAGGCACGGTTTGTTCCTTGACGACCGCCGGCCGTTTGGAAGTCCATTTTGCCACTAGGCTTTCAAGCACCAACAGGCCGAGACCCACCAGTAGGATGATAAACCAGAACGATCGCCCAGAACGGGACCCTTCTACAGCATCTAGAAGATCCGCCTCCGACTCAGCCACCATGAATTCGGCCCCTTTAAATAAGAGCACTGTTTCCGCCGCGGAAATACAGCTCACATCCGATTCACTCGTATCTACATTGACCGCCACAGGGAGTCCGGGTGCCTGCAGACTGACCCGCGCAAGGTAGAATCCTGATTCCTGGGCGTGCTCTAACATCGCTACATACTGACGACGGTGCTCGGTGACCGGAACAGAAATGGTCTTACCCGAAGGAGTGTCAAACACGGCTTCGCTCGCATCAGGCTGATCGACATAGGACAGCGAAAGTGAATCACCCACGAGACGCGGCATCTCAAATTCTCGGGCTGTGAGGTAGGTCACCATCTGCTGTAAAACCATTGGAAAAACCGGTGTAACCGCCAGATTATTCCAAGCGGAATCGGCCGTGCTCGTAAACATAAAGACCTGCCCTCGACCGACCGAATGCTCCAACAAAAGCGGCGCCGCTGTGCCAGCGAGTGACATGATGGTCGAACTCGTAGCTGAAGGTTTCACCTGCAAAACTTTGCGGAAACGCGTTTCGCTCAAGAGATCCTCCGGCAGAGAGAGCAATGGTCGACTCACGGGATGATTCGGCATAGACGGGTCAAGTGGCCGACCCACCCCGAGCCCATCTCCCGTGCTCACCGTTTGTTCAATCACGGCTGGTAGTAGCGAGATCCCATCGAGCGCCGATCTCTTATTCCAAGCAGAAGCGTCAACCTTGTCACCCGCAAACCAGATTAGGCCATTTCCTTTGCGGACGTAGGCTTCAAATAAGCGAGCCTGCTCCGGCGTAATTTCAGGAACATTCTGCAAAACCACAACGTCGAAAGGCGTCAGATCCTGAGCAGGAAGATCAATCCATGGAACCGACTGCACTGCAAAGTGTTCTCCTCCTCCGCTACCGCCACGCGCCCGGAGCGCCGCGGCGATGAAATTACTAGAACCGCTATTTGAAGATCCCTCAACACTTAACACTGAAACCCGATCTCGAATCACCGCCACTGTTCTGCGCACATTGTCTTCAAGCAACGAATCCGTTTCTAGCTCGGCACTAATTCGGACAGCGCCGGCATTGCGAAAATGGACGAACACCGAAACTGTCTCCGACGATCCCGGTGCAATGGCTGGAATAATCTTGGTATCGACGGCATTCCCATCGACCACCCCTTTGACCCTGACATTGGCAACCGCGGCCGTCCCAAAGTTATGCACCGTCGCCCGATAACGTGCCGCTGTATCCTTTCGTAAGACGCCCGACACGAGCTCCAGATCCGTAATCGCTAAATTATCGGCGCCACCGCGCACCGGAACGATAGTCATCGAGGCGCTTTTACCCAACGCCTCCAACGCCTTACCAAACCAAGCCGGTCGTCCATCCCAATTCCCTGCTTGCAGATCAGTTACGAAATAGATTTCTTTTTGAGGGGCGTCCATCGACTCCACAAGTTCACTCAAGGTCTGCGGGACACTATCTAAGTTGAGTGCCTCCGGACTTGGGCTCTGGTCACGAAGGAGTTCGTCAAACAAAACAGGATCAAAAGCGAAATTACGGGCAACCACCTCGTGTTCGCCACCGAGAATCACAAGACTGACCGGATCGCCGGGTTGAATACCAGCGACCACCGCTTCGATCTTCTTTAGGGCCCGTGCAAAACGCGTTGGCTTCGAGGCACCATCGCGGTGGCCCATACTGTAAGAGGCGTCGAGCGCGATGATGACACCGGCCCGGCGTTCACCAATTCCTTCCGGCAAGGTATCCCCCTCTTCCATGAACGGCTTCGCTAGGGCCACAACCAACAACAAGATCGCGAGACAGCGCAGGCAGAGTAATAAGATATCACGTAAGCGAAGCTGACGTGATCTCACTCTCACGTTCCGATTGAGGAACTGCATTGCAGCCCAGTCCGTGCGCTTCACCTTATGCCGGTTCAGCATGTGCGCGAGGATTGGCAGCGCCACCCCAAGTGCTGCGAACAATAGCAATGGATTGAAGAAACTCATGATCGGGCGGCAGGAGCCCCTCCCCCAAGGGTCGTTTGACGTTCGTTAATAAACTCGCTCAGGAAGACATCCAGCGGTCTTGAGGTATCAACCACCGCATAGTCGATTTGGGCAGCCACACAACCGGCTCGTAGTGACTCCATGTATTCTCCCATACTAGCGAGATAGTCATCACGGATTCGCTGCGGCTGAGTCGTCAAAGGCTCCTCTCCTTCTAACCCTTCAAAGCGCCAAGTCCCATCGAAGGGAAACTCGAGCTCATACGGATCAAGCGTGTGTAGGACAATCACGTTGTGTCCATCAAAGCGAAGGTGATCAAGACCTCCTAGGATATCCTCAACGTCGGACAGAAAATCGGATATCACCACCACCACCGAGCGGCGCTTCATCATAAGAGCAACATCGTGCAACTGCTTGGCAAGGCTGGTCTTCGGGGTCGTCTTAACTCCCTTAAGCAAGCGGTCAATCTCTAGGATGATCCCCATCGCAGAACGCGGTGGTAGGTAGGCTCGCACTTCAGAATCAAAGACCGATAGGCCCACTGAGTCGCGTTGTTTGAGCACAAGGTAAGCCAACGAGGCCGAGAGATATTTTGCGTATTCCAGTTTGCTGACTTTACCCGAACCGTAATTCATCGAGGCACTGGCATCCACGAGCAGGTGGCAATCAAAATTGGTCTCCGCTTCGTAGAGCTTGGTGTAGTAACGATCGGTCCGCCCGAACACCCGCCAATCGATGGTGCGTAAAGCATCGCCCGGAGAATATTGCCGGTGGTGGGCAAACTCCGTACTAAAACCTTTTAAATTACTCCGGTGGCTCCCCACGCGCAGACCTTCCACCACCTCGCGCGCGATCAGCTCGAGATCACCCAGACGCTGGAGCATCTCCGGGTCGAGGTAGTTGGTATCAGGTAAGTGTTCAGACATTCGTCAGAGGGCAGCTCTAATCTCAAAAACTTAAATCTCTATAGACCTAGCTCGACTGCTTCTTGAGCAACTTCTCATCTGAGGGCACTTCCTCGATGAGCTTCGCTATAAGAGTGTCAGAAGTTTCCCCTTCCGAGCGGGCTGCGAAGTTCGGGATGACTCGGTGACGAAGGATCGGCAGGCATAGCGCCTGGATATCTTCAATCGAAACATGGCAACGCCCACGCAATGCGGCACGCGCTTTACCAGCAATGATCAAATTCAACGAAGCACGCGGTCCTGCCCCCCAAGCCATTAGCTTCTTCACAAAGTCCGGCGCATCCTTTTCGTTTGGACGAGTTGCTCGCACAAGGGCCGCCGCATATTCAAACACATGCTCTGACACTGGGATCCGTCGCACCACGTGCTGAAACTCGATGATCGTTGCCGCGTCCACCACCTTCTTAACCTCAGGCACATCGTCAGTTGTAACGCTGCGCATAATATCCAATTCCTCCGAGTGGCTCGGATACTTCACCATGATGTTGAACAAGAACCGGTCAAGCTGCGCTTCGGGCAAGGGGTAGGTGCCTTCCTGCTCAATCGGGTTCTGCGTCGCTAACACGAAAAAGGGGTCGTCGAGTTTGTATTCCTCTCCGCCAGAGGACACTCGCTTCTCTTGCATCGCCTCCAATAGCGCAGCCTGAGTCTTAGGCGGGGTCCGGTTAATCTCATCGGCCAACAACAAGTTTGTAAACACAGGACCCTTCTGAAACTTGAAACGTCGCTCGTGTGTCTCAGGATCTTCCTGCAACAACTCGGTTCCAGTAATATCAGATGGCATCAGATCCGGCGTGAACTGAATACGCTTGAAACCAAGCGACATCGTCTCCGCCAAAGAGCTCACTAAAAGGGTCTTCGCCAAGCCTGGAACACCCACCAAAAGGCTGTGGCCGCGCGAGAAAATTGCGATCATCATCTCGTCAATCACATCGTCCATCCCAACGATCGTCTTACGCAGTTCGGTGATGATCGCATCACGGGCTTCGCCGAGATTCTCCACGGCTTGAATATCATCTGATTTGTCAGTCATAAAAGTGATT
>JAKMGP010000057.1 GCA_022424905.1 Akkermansiaceae bacterium
ATTGAATATAAAGTCGGTAAATTCCCATACCAAGCCCTTGGAAAAGCCCAAGCAAGCGGCGAGACAGAAGGCTTTGTGAAGATCCTTTTCGGTAAAAAATATGGGGAAGTTCTTGGCGCCCATATTATTGGTGAAAATGCCACTGACCTTATCTCAGAGATGGGACTCGCCCTGTCACTTGAAGCTACGATTGATGATATCCACGCCACCATTCACGCTCACCCAACACTTGCCGAAGCGATCCACGAGGCCACTCTCGACGCTGACGGCCACGCGATACACTTCTAGGTTCCTTCAGCTCCGTGGCAAAACTCCCTCCTCGTCCCAATTCACCCCCATCTCGGAGGGCTGAAAGTTCGGCGGGATGGTTTTATGAAATAGAGAGTGAGTCCTTTGGTCCGGTAGACTTTCGCGAATTGCGTAGCCTTGCCATGAGCCGCCAACTTCTCGGCCATCACCTTGTCTGGAAAAGTGGGACCAACGAAAAACAAGAAGCAGGTAGTATCCTGGGATTAATCCCGACCCAAAAAAAAGCGCCGGAGCCCATTCCCCCTTCCGAAATTAGCGACAAAAACCCCTATGCTGCGCCAAAGACTAGAACGATTTGGGAGGGACCTCCAGGAGGCATGTATCTCCCCCATCTTCACCCTGCAAATCTCCTCCTTTTTTTCTTAACTCTGGTAGTTCCCATCGGCTTAATTTTTCTCTGCCAAAAAATTGTCAGCGCTAACACGAGAGATTTCTTAATATCTCTGGCTGGGATTGGCCTAGCGGCCTGGGTCATCTTAGCAATTATCTACCTACACCGTGCTTGGGAAATGATGCAGATGTTTGGCGCCCACCTGACTGGAAGCAAAGCAATACGCTTTCTCTTTTTACCCATCTTTAATTCCCTCTGGTGCTTCGTTGTTGTCTTCGGCTGGGCTAAGTTATGGAATCAGAACGTCCGCAATCATCCAGGCCTTCAACCCGCTAGTGCGGTTTGGAGCCCATTGTTCTTCTTATTTCCCATCATGCTTTTTATCAGCCAAGGATTCTTGGTGATGCATTTTTTAACACAAGAATGGCCAGTTGATCTTCGAAATCAAAAACACCTGCTTTCACTCACCGTATGGGGAGCAACACTAGGTCTCACCTTGATTTGTTGGTGCCAGATCGGGCTTTCGATTAACTTTCTGGCAAGGAAGAAGATGTAGAAGAGTCCATTTTCTTCATCGCTCTCTTTTTCTTCCACGCTTTGAGCCTCCGTTTACGTAATTGCCCTTGCTCGTTGGCCTGCCAATAACGGCCCGTTTTAGGGTTAAAACAAGTGAGCCAACCTCCTCGACAAGCCGCTGTATCAATACATACGGTGTGTCCTTTATCATTAGGCTTACCTTTACGCTGAATGGTATGTCCACACACCACAAGCTTGCCTGAGGAGTGCTCCTTAGCGTCAGAGAAACGCCGCCACGCTAGATTCACAGGATCTTGTTTCACCAAAGGCTTTTTGGGAGCCGCTCCTCCATGAACGTAAATCACCTTTCCCGTCTCATAATAAGGCAAGGTATTTCGAATAAACTCCCAGTGACTCTCTGGGATGTTTCCAAAACGCGCGTCGTAAGACGCAATTGTATCTAACCCGCCCACCTGACACCAATATTTCAAATGATCACCCGAAAAACCAGACTCATCCATGATGATTTCATGATTTCCCTTCAGGAGAATCAACTTTGCATCCCAAGGCCAATCTATCAAATAGTCGATCACCCCCTTGCTGTCTGGGCCCCGGTCAACATAGTCACCCAGCATAATGACCTTATCCGATGCTACTGGTTGAACAAACTCCAGCAGTGCCTTCAAGGAATTGAGACATCCATGAATGTCCCCTATTGCTAGCTTACGACCCAAAACGACTTGGCGTCTAAATTAATGCTTTCGATGAATCAAACTCTAAAACGGCTCGATCTCTTCCCACTCCTTCTGGTTTCCCCACAATCTTTTCCAGAGCGCGCGCATAGAATCGCCCATCTTTGCATGGCGCGGAGCTCGGCTTACGAGGAACTTGCCCTGGTCGTTATAAGATAAATTCCAGCGAAACATTGCTAGAAGCTTCCCAGCCTCGTGATCGCGAACCTCACCAAATCGTATGTCTATGAACTCTACCTCATGATTCGTAGTTTCGCGAGCCACCCAATGCCGTCGCGAAAACCACTTCAAACCCTTGAACATTTCTTCTTCTTTAAAAGATTCACAGAGTTCGTGCTGCTTCGCAAAAAAGTGATGCCCTGAGATTTCTTTGTCAAAGGGCGACCAGTAAGTCACAAAATACCCATCATCGGTTTCAATCAATCCACGCCAAAGTATTGTATTAAAGGGAGTTGGGCTTACTAAAACTAACTCACCATTTGGAATAGCTTCCACCATCCGACTTTTAATCTGATCCATCGCCCAAATCTTCATGATCAGACTAAAAACGACGTAGAGAAAACTTAAAGAGATCGCCACCGTCGCTCCTCTTCTCGAAATACCCTCAAATTCTAGTTGCTCACCTTGAGCAGTTTTCTTGCTGTGTCTAATCACGGCTTTCCAAAATCGTTGGGCTGATTTACTGCACCGATAAATTACCCAAAACAAAAGCGGCAACGTAAAAAATAAATCAATGATGAAGAGATTACTCCAAGCAACCCGCTGATCCGAAAAAGGCTCAAAGACCTGTGTCCCATAACTCGTGAAAACATCGATCAAAACGTGTGTGCTCCAGGCCAAAAAAACAAACCAACCTGCTCGAGAAGCACTCAATTCCTTCTTTCGATGCAGCCATGCCAATGGCTTCGCAAAAACAAAAGCCGCTGCAACCATGACAAGAATGGAATGCGAAATTCCCCGGTGCCATCGCAATTCCTCAACCTGATCTAACCAAGGAAAAAACAAGATATCAAGGTCTGGGAGAGTTCCAAAAACGAGACCCCAAATCATTCCCTTCCCTCCGATCTTACGACCGAGCACCAACTCCCCAACCACTCCTCCAAGCACTGCCTGTGTCACTGAATCCACGGCAGAAAACTATGCTTAATTATCCTTTCATCAAGAGCATCCTCACCCCTACCGCTATCAATAAAATAGCGAACCCCTTCTGCAATTGAAGGTTCGATAGGCTCCGCATCAAATCAGCTCCATACCATGAAGCTACTGCCGCACCCACTGCCGCGACCGCAACAACCTTCCACTGGATCAAATCCGAATTCACCGCATTATTGACGGTCCCAGAAAACCCCGAAACGACGACGACAGCCAGCGAGGTTGCGACCGCCGTTTTCTGCCCCATGCCTAGCGCCATCACAAAAGCCGGGACCATAATGATTCCTCCACCCACGCCACAAAGCGCTCCAACCAATCCAGCAACAATTCCGACTAAGAGCCCCGTTATTAGTAAGTTAACCATACCTTTGATAGAAAGCCTCAGAGCCTCATCGTGAAAGGTAAAAAGGTGAGATTATCGATTCAACGAAATCTGCTAAGGCGACGAATTTTCAGCCTTAGCCCAGGAGCTCAGTGCGCGTGAAGATGCTTACCACTGGGACGCCTTCAGACTCGATTGCGGCTCGGCCTCCCTCTTCTCGGTCTACTAGAACTAGACAGAAAAGGACCTCGCCACCTGCTGCGCGAATAGCCTCGATAGCCTTTAGAGTCGAGCCCCCAGTTGTAATAACATCATCGACCACCACAACTTTGTCACCTTCGTTGAAATTTCCCTCAATCTGCTTACCGCGACCATGACCTTTAGGCTCTTTGCGAATATTGAAAACCTGTAAGGCTTTTTCATCTCCCGCACTTGCCATACCTACCACCAGCGAAATCGGATCTGCTCCCATTGTCATTCCCCCGATCGCATTCACAACAAGGCTTTCACCTTCGATTCTTTCCTTCACCAAACCCCAACCAACCTCACCAATCCAGCTCGCGCCCCGATTGTCTAAAGCTGTCAGTCGGCAATCTACATAAAGATCACTTTTCTTACCGGATGCCAACGTAAAGTCTCCCGTTCGTACGGACTTCTCCAAAAGCATCTTCTTTAAATTATCCTTCGCACTCATCTTGGGCAGACTTTGGAGGACGAAGCCGAAAAACTCAATTCCTACCCATAAAAAACTGCTCAACTAGAATCCCAACGAGAATATCATCTCACGATAGGTCTAATTGGACTCAAGCAGGACCAAAATGAATTCCCAAAGCATGACTAAATTGCTTCAGCTTCTTTTTTTCCCGGGGGTCTACGAGCACCAAAGAAATTCCTTTTTTTCCAGCCCGAGCAGTCCTTCCGCTACGGTGAGTGTAATAGTCAATCTGCTCAGGAAGCTGGTGGTGGACGACAAAAGCGAGGTCTTCAACATCAATCCCTCGAGCAGCAACATCCGTTGCGACTAGAAATTGGCTACGCTCTTTTTTGAAAGCACGCATGACTTTATCACGCTCGAGCTGGGTTAGATCACCTTGTAAAACACCGACAGAATGACCGCGGTTAGCGAGTTTTTTGCCAAGAATGT
>JAKMGP010000062.1 GCA_022424905.1 Akkermansiaceae bacterium
CCTAAAGTGAAGATCACCTGGATTTCGCAGCCGGATCAGTCCTATGCGGTGGATTACTCGACTGATTTAGCCAACTGGGTTGAGCTCAATGATGACGTCCCCTCAGGTGGAGATTTGACGGAATTCACTCATTCATTCCTGCCGAAATTTCCAGAACTGGAAAATCAATCAACGCTTTTCTATCGCGTTCGAGAAATTGACTAAACTATTTTGAAAAAAGCCGCGCCTGAGGAGTAGCGTTCTGCCATAAATTACAACCCAAACACCGAAATGAACTTTTCAATGCACGCGATCCGACTCTTTCTGATGCTAGGAATTATCAGCCTTAACGGATGTGAGGGCTGGAACTTGGAATACGGCAAAGTCGCCGCCCAGTTCACATCCTCGACTATTACAGAAAAAGGGCAGCCTTTCACGGGCAGGAAGGTCACCGTAAAGGGAACCGTAACGAAACATGAACTCGACAAGGCGACGGGTAAATTGACCATGGTGCTGGATGATAAAGTTCGCTGCGTGTGGTACGGCACGCGAAACGAAGACGATATTCTGTTAAAAACCGAATCTTACGAAGTCGGCCGAGTGGTTTATTTTGACGGCTTTCTCGTCAAGTGCGAGCCAGGCAACGTTCTCTTGGATCCGGTTCATGGAAGGGATCCGACAGCCCCGTTTGAGCCCTTAGAGTAGTTTTAATTTGTTAATCCCCAGTCAAACAGGGGTTGAGGACCCGCCACGCAGAACAAGCGGATGCACGCCAAAACCAGAACGCTCCTTCGTCGCTTGCTTCGCATCTGGTTTGGGGTGATCCTTGAGGTTCTCTGAAACAATCTTACAAGATGCCGCTCATCATGAAGGCCACGCCTTTAATTTTGATTTTCGGGATGATTTCCATCCTCTCTCTGGGCAATGTCGGTGCGGAACAATTCGGTCTATTCACCTACGATGAGGTGGATGGAACGGTTGAAATCACCGGTTTCCCCGAGGACTTGGAGATCCATGTCGATATTCCTGCGGAAATCGATGGCAAGCCAGTAGTTGCCAGTCTCAGTATTTAGGTCGCCGATTTTTTCGGGTTCTCTCCATACTTATTCGCATCAGGGTTACTGTCCTGAGCCAAAAATACAATTACGACAATTGCGCCAAACGGCACGAAGTTAAGAAGGAACCACCATCCGCTTCGCCCAGTATCATGCATCCGCCGAACGAATACAGCTAATCCCGGAATGAAAACCGCGAGCATATAAAGCACCCCTAAGGCTACCTCAGCACCCTCTGGAAGAAAGCCCCCCATTGCCCCAAGGATAAGAAGCACAAAGTAGATAACGGTATTCCATAGGGTAAATAGCCAATACTCTTTTCGCCGAGCTCGACCACTGAAATTCGCGTAGTTTTTTAATGCTTTTAGATAATATCCCATTTTTTTGTTTCTATTTTTTGTTCAAGATTCTTTTCCCCCAAAATAAACACCCTACAGAAAAAACAATGACCGCAATTACTATTGGAGAAGTTTTGGCCGGATTGAAGGGTGATGTAGATGGCTTCATTGATCAGGGTCACACAATGACGAAGCAAACGAATCCAAGATATTACAATCTCAGTAAGTTTTTATAACGCTTATTAAGCGTTACTGCTCGGTAAGTCATGCGTGCTAGAAGCCATTTTTGTGTCATGAAAAATGATGCGTTTCTTTCGTTTACCCAACTTGCTACCGTGAAAGGGAATGAGCGAAGAGATCGGACAGGTTCAAAACTGCCACACCCCTCCCCCTGGTGCTCCTAGCTGGGCCAAGCTTTCGTTTCAGTGTGAGATGCAGTGGCATCAATTATAAGAAACCCCTAACCCAGCAGAACGTCACTGCTCAAAGTACCATGAAAATGTTCACCTAGTGACTAATAAGAAAGAGTTTGAATCTACTTCAAAGCTTAAACACTGCGTTTCCATCCAATGCAAAGAATTTGAAATGCGTACGACGGGTGCACCGCCCCGCTTTGAAGATATTTGCTCTGAAATCGTTGATGGTGAGGACATCAGATAATCAAGTATAATACAGATTGGGGAATATGTGTGCCGCATTTCAGGCAAGGAGCTCCTTTATTAGGCCAATGTTTCCGAGGTGTTTCCAAAAGTATCCGGCCTTGGCCGCTTGTAAATCGCGGAAGAGTTTTGACTTGGTAATCGAGATGGATTTCGTGTCAAGAGACCCCTCTCGGGCCAACCCATTTATTTTCGCTTTCCAATAGTAATTCCCGTAACTAGAAACAACCAGATCCGTGATGTCCGTCGATTTTAATTCCACGCTTTCCAGCTATACATGCCAGACTAACCTGGCGAGGTGTTGTGAAACTCAGGCCGGCCTTACCGCTTGTCCTTGGTTTTTCGAAGAGGTTGGTCATCACGTTGAATCCTTTATAAAACAAGGATTGAAGACAAAAAGGGGCTGTAGCTCAGCGGTTAGAGCAGGGGACTCATAATCCCTTGGTCGTGGGTTCGAACCCCACCGGCCCTACTTTTCACAATCTAAGGCTGACCAAGATAGATCAGCCCTGAGTTCGCGTCT
>JAKMGP010000066.1 GCA_022424905.1 Akkermansiaceae bacterium
AGGGTTTTATGAACTGAATCCAATTTAGCGTTGAAGCGACAATAAAAAGGGCGAAAGCCAGCAGGCTGAGTGGCGAAGGGTCTATGACTGCCGATCCTGCTGAGAATATCGCGGCAATAGTCGAAAGGACTGCAATAAGAAGACCCCTCGTCGGCTTGTCTTCCTTCAGTTGTTTGCGGAGTGGAAGCTGATCTGTTTCATCGCCCACTGATCCACTCGTGGCTTCCTCAGATAGCAGCCTTTCCTTTACCTTCTCAAACTCGGCTTGGGAAAGATCGCCATGATCTCTAAACGAGACCAGTTTTTCGAGATCGGTTGCGATTGCCATTTTTTTGAGCGAAATTAGTAGTCCAACCGATGAACATATCTTGGTCAAACCACTCCGAAGGATCGAGCAAAAGCCCTACCACTTCAAGGAAAACCGAATGTCAGAGGACTTATCACGATTGAGCAATCATCTGGCCTCAAGACCTGGGCGCCCGTTGTATTCTTTAATGGTGAGGGCGTGGCATACGAGACAACCGTATCCTTTACGCCCAACTAGATCTAAAAACCACTCAACCATATAGTGACGGCAGCCGAAGCTCTAAACGCCCTAAGTTACTCAGTTTCTGTTTTCTGAACCCTAAAGAACTTGGCGAGAACGGCGCGCTGCAACCGCAAGCCCAGCTAGTGCCAATAAAAGGCTTGTGGATGGCTCTGGAATACATAGCTCAGGTGCAAGCTCATTCGGACTGGCGGCGATTATCTCTTCGTCTGATTCAAAGAAACCCCAACCGGGCGGCTTTACCCATTCGGTGGCTATGCCTTCGGAAAATACCAAACCAAGCCCCACATCAACATTCTCCCAAAGCTCGCCGAAAACCAATGATTCAGGTGTAAGTGTTCCGCTAGAAATATTAACTGATACCCTTCCTTCTTCATCAGCACCGTCGGTTCCGAAAACCAAGCCAGAATCAAAAACAGCGAATCCTGTCGAACAAGCTAGAGAGCGTCCGCCGCCGACAACAACATAGATGTTCTGGCCGACTGGTCCGCCAACCGTCCCTTGTGGAATCGGTGCTGAGCGGGAAAGCTCAAAGAACGCGCTGTTAACATTAAACAACTCATTTTCGAAACTAGTCGGCCCATCTCCGAAGACACTAAAGCTGCTTCTAATTTCTTCTACTGAAGTTGGAACAACCTCAAAAGTCCCTACAGCCGCATACCCTGCTCCTACGGCAATAGGTTGCTGAGCGTTATCTAAGATAGGGACAGCTGTATTATTAGCTTCAGGCGCGTTCGTAAATGAAACGACGTATGCACTTGCGTTTGAAAATAACCCAATGGCCAATAAAAGAAGAGTCATGAGTATTTTCATGGCCGCTACTCAAGCATATGATGACTCCAGCCGAAGCTCTAAATGTCACATCTAACCGTCCCAACCTACCGAGTCGAATACGAGCCATCCCGTCGCTCATGGCTGCTAACTGGCCCGGTCGGTGCAAAGCTAGTGACACAAAGCCGGCCTCTAGCACGCATGAAGGGGTAAGCCGTGTTCTCTTCGTTATAAAGCTCACTCCCGGCTATTTAAAGACTATCCACCCTACCGGGGGAAGAACTCGCGCTCGCTCTATATAATACGGTGAGATATTTTTTTGCCCTAATATGAATGTCAATTAGATGGTATTTCTACTCACGCTAGTTGATTCAAATCACCCCCTTTTCTTCCCAATGTATTCCGCCCAATTCCGCTCTTCACGGCCTTTCCTCCAAAAGCAAATTACCAGCAGTTTCTTTAACCCTCTAGCATGTTGTGATCGTGAATCGAAAACTTCTATTACATCATCAGGCGAATCTTGTCGTAAGCTGCCTTTTCCTTTCCCTTTTCTTCAAGCACGGTAGCTAATTCATCAAAACCAAACATGGTTTTTACACGGTGAGTTAAAAGAGCTCGATCATAGGGAATATTTCCAGTGGTCCAATATTCCGCTGTGTGAGGTGTGAATCTAGAAATCTTCATTGGTCCCTTTTCTTCTGCGACATTTGGAAGATTACGCCAAAGACGGAAATGCTTTCGATGAGATCGGACAGCGAATGGCACGAGTTCAGGATAACCATAGGTAGAAATATCCGTAATAGCTGCAGCGTGATTAATAATATGTAAAAGTCCCCCATAACCGACGCGATGAATTTCAGGTTTTTGGTCGATCAGCTCGTTAAATACGTTGGTCGCCATACCTTTAATATCCGTGTATGGTAAAATTTTACCGTCATCGGGCAGCTTTATTTTAGTCCCATCTAATCTACCCTTTTTCTTGCCGTAATATCCGCTCCCCGGATGTGCGTTGTCGAAGAGGATTAACAGCTTCCGGATCCCATCGACCACCGCTGGTGTCGCAAATTCAGGATGTTCTCTGAGTGCTCGAATCGCAAGCGAAGCAAAAATAACATTGTGTCCAGATGCCCTAGGTTTCCCAATACTCTTAGCAAGCGCTTCGGCAATGACATCGATTAGGGTTTCGTCGGGTTTCTGTTTTGGAAAAGGTTCAAATAACTCATGGTCAGCAAGCGCTGATTTTTTGTGCATTTTCTTACCAAAAACTGACTCACCCCTTACCACCCGACTAAGATCATCTTCAATCCCCTTGTAAACCTTTAGATCAAGATTAGGACGCTGCTCGCCAATAAAATATCCAGCAATGACGGTTGCGCCAAGATGACCAGCCATCGATTTCATGTGGTGGGCGCGCGCAAGAGCATTCAGACCCTTGGACAAATATTGAAAATCGATCATTAAAATCTGAATTGTGCTTCCCTGTTAAACTGTAGACACCTGTCGTTGATAGCGACCATTTTTTTAGTAGCAGCAAAGCGATTTATCAGAGGAGGTCTACTCCTCACGAGCAAAATAACTCACCTCCCTGCCATCTAAAGCTCCCCACCCCACCGGGGGAAGAACTTGCGGACGCTACTGCTATTTCTTAGCCTTTTTTATCCTTACGGGATGCACAGACACTCCGTCGGCAAGCACCCCGCCAGAAACGCCCGCAGAGCCCCCTACAGAGGCTCCTCTTGCACAGCTCAAAGAGGAACACGTTGCGGCTGATTTCGCCAACCTCTTAGCGGCGCTAGAACAGTAGTGAATTCGCTCGCATTAAGGGCCTCTGCGGACGTCTCTGGCGGCTCGCGGGCAAAATCACTAGCCACCTTGACCCATTCCGTACTGGATATCTATCCGCTCGGACCGGAGACCAATCACGTTTCCCACTTGAAAGCATGGGCCGCCAACCATTTGCCATTCACCAGCAGAGACGGCATCATTTCTGAGCGTAGCAAATAAGCCCGTCTCGATATCACATGCTGGGCGGCCCCGCCACAACTCATGCAACCCCCTTTCTCCCCCATGTATTCCGCCCAAATTCGTTCTTCACGGACTTTCCTCTAAAAGCAAATTCCTAGCAGTCAGTAAGACCTGACCCGCGCCGAGTTGAATCCGTCACGCCAATTCAAACTTTAACCATGAAATCAAAGCTCGCCCTCCGGTCAGGTCTGGGTCAGCTTTGACGTTCGGCATGAAAGGTAACCGCTAAAATGACTAGGGTAGATCATAAACAGGAAAAGAACCCTCGGCCAGGATTTCCGATCCAGAGTGTTGCCGCTCCGCAGAAAATTTCGGACTCCATTCAGCTACTTCCATCCTCGAAGCCTGACACACACATCATATCCTACGGCCCGCAGGATATGAGCTCCCGAATATTTGGCGCTATTGCGA
>JAKMGP010000071.1 GCA_022424905.1 Akkermansiaceae bacterium
GTGACCGACTGGAAACTCAACGTCGTTAGGAGCAATGACGGCACCGGAGAAGTTACCCCAATGCTCCTGACCGGAACACCGCCATCCTATTCTATCTTGTGGCTCGGATCAGCATTCGATCCGGATCTCGATGGCATTCAAACCGTACCAGAGACAGGGAGCTTCACTCTCGAAGCTCCGACAGATATTTACGCTGGATTCTTCACAACCAACTTAGGTTCCGAAATCATTGGGACAGACATCGATAATTCAGGCTCCGGATTCAGTTCAACTGATCACACCAACAATTTTATCGAGCCCGCCGAGGTTGGAGAAACGATCGACAATTTCAGCCACTCCGGACTCGGTAGAACCTACGCTTTTGAGATTAACGTCGTAGAAGGCTCACAAAAAGGTCTTCAGATTACTAACATCAAATACCTCGATGAAGAAACCCCAAGAGTAGAATTCACCTTTAATTCCACTCCTGGACGTATCTATTTGATTGAGGCTTCCACCTCCCTGAAGCCCAATGGAGAACCCGGAGGATGGATCGAACTCGATGACGGTTTTGAAGCCGAAGGGGACGAGAGCACATACGTAGATTTTCTTTCATTCGTCACTGGCCCACGCGTCTTCTACCGTGTTAAATTGATGCCGCGTTAATCTGGCCAGACAAAGTATGGCATTTAGTGGGACTCCCCTTGCTTTCACGCTAGCCCTTGGCTTCCTCGGATTGGTATGTCACCCCGTGTCGGCATCTTCCGATGGAGTTGTCGTATTTAATGAGGTGCAATACAACCCGGCGGGGTCCGATGAAAGTGGCGAATGGATCGAATTGTTTAACCAAATGGGAATCATCACCGACATCTCAGGGTGGCGGATCGATGGCATTGGGTATACTTTTCCAAAAGGCACCCTCGTAGACCCTGGCAGTTACATCGTGATCGCAAAGACGCCGAGTGCTGGCGAGTTTGGCCCGTTCACCGGGAATATCGATAATAGTGGTGAGCGCTTGAGACTTTATAACCAAAGCGACCGCCTCATGGACCAGCTCGACTTTGGAGATGATGGTCGATGGCCGGCCGCTGCAGACGGATCAGGAGCGACACTCGCCAAGCTTAAGGAGTATACCGCCAGTGGCAGATCAGACCTGTGGACTCATTCGGAGCAACTCGGAGGGACACGCCTAGCGGCCAACTTCCCTGATGCCGGAGGCTCTCCTCCCACGACGACCGTAGAATTGATCTCTCTTGCTGACGTTTGGAGATATAAGGACACTTCGGCTGATCCAGGCGCAGGCTGGGCTGCGATCGCGCATCCAATTGGGGGTGATTGGAAGTCAGGGGCAGGCGGAATCGGCTTCGAAAGCGGTACTACCATTTCTCTGGGGACAGTGCTGAGCCACCCGAATGCCAACCCAAGCTATGTGTCCACTTATTACTATGAACGCGAGTTCGACTTAAGTGCCGCGCAGTTGTCGGGATTGCAGTCTCTCAAATTGCGGCACGGCTTTGATGACGGCGCGGTGGTCTATCTCAATGGAACGGAAGTTCTACGGGTGAATATGCCTGCCGGAGTCATCGACGCTAGCACCTCAGCTCTCAGTGGTGTAGAAATCGACAACCTTTCAGCCGATATGACACTCGCGACCAGCTCCCTGGTTTCGGGAAGTAACCGGATTTCGGTTGAAGTCCATCAGGAAAGAATCGGCAGCAGTGACACCGTGTTCGGAGTCGAGCTAGATGTGGAATTTGCCGACGTGATTCCGAGTTCCGTTCCGATGCTTTTATTTAATGAAGTGCCGCCCGCGACTGAGGCCAGCTTTTGGGTAGAATTAATCAATCCCGGTCTAGCTAATATCGATCTCACGGGAATCGTTATCTCGGCTGGTAATGATCCATTGCAACGGTATCAGCTCGAGGCCGGGCAGCTCGCTCCGGGAGCCCTACTTTTGATTGATGAAGCTACTCTCGGCTTCAAGCCTGCTGATGGAGAGAAACTTTTTCTTTTTGATGCCAACGACACAGTGGTCCTCGACGCCCGCGAGGCGACTGGGAGACTCCGTGGCCGTGCCGAAGAAAAGAAGGGAGCTTGGTGCTATCCGAACATTGCCACGCCAGGTTTGCCGAATGTTTTTGTGTTCAATCAAGACATCGTGATTAGTGAAATCGCCTACAACCCGCCAGGTCTTGGCGGCAGTCCTGGGGTGCCTCCAACATTCGAGGTCATTCCACTCGTAGCGATGGAAGACAGCTGGAGGTATAATGGTAACGACGTCGATTTGACGTCTAGTTGGGCGACAGAAGAGCATCCGTCTGTCGGCGATTGGACTACTGCGAGAGGGCCAATTGGTTTTGAAAGTGGTGCTTTGCCGGTGCCGCTTTCGACGGTGCTTAGCAATTATACATCGTCGACCGTGACTTACTACTACGAGACGGACTTTGTTGTCTCAGCGGAGGTTTTCAACACCGCTGAATCGCTGGTAATGACCCATCAAATCGATGACGGGGCCGCGTTCTACATCAACGGGGTGCGCGTTGGCGAATTTAACTTATCATCGGGTATACTTAACCCAGAAACGCTTGCGAGTTCGAGCGTTGGCAACGCGGCTATTGAGACCTTGGAGATCCCAGTGTCTAGTCTCATCCTCGGCGTAAACCGACTCTCGGTGGAGGTGCATCAGAGTAGCACGGGTAGTAGCGACACGGTATTCGGAGTTGGGCTTGATGCGCGTGTGCAAACTTCTCCCGGTATAGCGGCGTTGCCGTTTCGCAACTCCGACAACCAGTGGATCGAGATTGCCAACCGTGGTGTAAGCGCGGTCGACCTTGGCGGCTGGGACTTCGGCCGTGGGATCGCCTTCAATTTCCCTGCAGGCACGATGCTTGCATCGGGGGAGCATGCTTGCGTTGCGCGTGATTCGGCTCTTTTTGCCGCCGCGTTTCCCGACGCTCGACTTCTCGGTGAGTTCTCTGGCTCTCTGTCACGAACCAGCGAAAATATCCTGCTTCGTGATTCTTACCGCAACCCGGTGGACGAACTCAGATACTTCGATGGAGGACGCTGGCCTAAGGCGACTGATGGCGGTGGTTCGACCTTGGAGTTGCGCGATTTGAACGCGGACAATGGCGATGCGGTGGCGTGGGCGGCGAGCGATGAGTCCAACCGAACGGAATGGAAGACTTACACTTATCGAGAGAGGGCAGCGAGTAGTCGTGGGCCGGACAATCAATGGCGCGAGTTCAACATGGGACTACTTTCCGATGGCGAAATACTGATTGATGATATCAGCGTGATCGAAAACCCCGGCGGCGGTGCGGTGCAGAAGCTGAGCGATACAACCTTCAATAATCCCGCCGCCTGGAAACTTGTTGGCAATCACCGACATGGAGAAATCATCGATGATCCGGATACCCCTGGAAATAAGGTTTTGCGGATCGTTGCCACGGGCGCTACCGAGCACATGCATAACCAAATTTTCACGAAACTCTCCTCGCCCATCTCAAATGGCACCGAGTATGAGATTTCGTTTCGTGCTCGCTGGGTTTCGGGGTCTCGACAGCTGCACACGCGGCTCTATTTTAACCGCTGTGCCAATGTGAACCTGATCGATCGTCCCCAAGATGTCGGCACCCCATCCGCTCCTAACTCGCGTGCTGAGGTAAACATCGGGCCAACCTACTCGGGGATGAAGCACTCTCCGGCAGTACCCTCGGCCGGCGAACCCACCACCGTTTCGGTCGTGGCAAACGATCCGGACGGTATTTCGAGCCTCACTTTATTTTACTCGGTCAACGGCGGGGTATTCCAGACTGTCGGAATGGGTGGCGGCGCGGATGGAATATACAGCGGACAGGTTCCCGGGCAATCAGCCGGGGCACGCGTTCAGTTTTACCTAACTGGTGCCGACTCAGCCGGAGCCATACAAACATTTCCGCAAGCGGGTCCGGATTCGCGTGCCATGTTTCAAGTGAGCGACGGGTCGGCGGCCACCAACGGTTGGCGAAATTTTCGCATCATTATGACTGCGGCGGACTCCACTTTCCAGCACCGGTCGATCGAAGTGATGAGTAATGACCGTCTCGGTGCCACCATCATCGATCGCGAGGGAGACATCTACTATGGCTGCGGCGTGAGATTGAAAAGCAGCCAGCGTGGACGTGCCAATCTTAATCGCGTCGGCTACAGCGTGCGTTTTCCATCGGATGGACTCTATCGCGGCGCACTCGACTCGGTGGCGATAGACCGATCGGAAAGCCAGAGGCCAGGGCAACGGGAATTGCTCTTCGATATCATGATTGCCAATTCCGGCGGCGTCATCAGCCGCTATTATGACTTTATCAAAGTGCTCGCTCCAAATTCATCGCTGACCGGCGGTGGACTGTTGCAGATGGCTCGCTATGGTGACGTCTTCCTTGATTCGCAATTTGACAAGGGTGGCGATGGTCAGCTCTACGAGTACGAACTTATTTATTATCCAACAAGTGAGGACGGCAACGGTTTCAAACGTCCACAACCCGACAGCGTGATCGGATCGGGCGTCTCGAATGCTAGTGACGATCCCGAATTTTATCGCTGGTTCTTCCTCAATAAAAACAACCGGGAAGCCGATAACTTTTCGCCGATCATGGCCTACAATCAACATTTCCGCAATTCGGGAGCCTCCTTTGATGCTGGGCTCGAGGATATTGTTGATGTCGACAGTTGGTTCCGGGGCATGGCCTACGCTGTCTTGAGCGGAGCGGGAGACAACGCCGGATCTGGTAGCCAGCATAATGGGATGTATTACGCGCGCCCCGACGGACGTATCATGTTCCTGCCCCACGATATGGACTTTGGTGCTGCCGGAGGAAACCCCACCGCATCAATCTTCGCCAACAGGGAATGTAGCAAGCTGGCAAACTCGAATTCGACGCCTGGCAACGCGCAACGCCGACGTATCTACTTCGGCATTCTTCACGACATTGTTACGACGACGTGGAACAGCGCTTATATGTCGGACTTCACCACCCATCTGGCATCACTCGACTCGAGTCAGAACTGGGCCGGCAAGCTCTCCTCTTTTGACCAACGCCGCAATTATGTGCTTAGCCAGATCAATAACTCCATCGCTCCCACCAATTTTTCGATCACCACGCCTTCGCCATTAACAGTAGCATCGAGTACGGCCACGATCTCTGGTAAAGGATGGGTGAACGTACGGGAGATCCGCCTAGCCGGCAGTTCTGAACCGCGGGCGGTCGAATGGACGGATGGTAATTCTTGGGCGGTGAATATCCCGGTAGCACCAGGCTCACATGCTTACCGAATTGAGGCCTATGACTTTTCTGGGGAGCTCATCGAAACCGATACGATTAGGGTCGATAACAATGGAACAGTTGAACCGGCTTCTACCTTGAATCTCGCCGTCTCCGAGTTGATGTACAACCCATCCGCCCCGACGGCGACAGAGCTAAATTCTGGATTTGCTGACGCTGACCTGTTCGAATTCATCGAGCTGACCAACATCGGAACTTTGGACGTCGATCTCACAGAGGCGAGCTTTACCGCTGGCATCAATTACGATCTACCAGCGATAGTTATCCCATCGGGTGAGCGAGTCATCCTCGCCCGTAACCGTGCTGCTTTCCTCTTACGCCATCCGGGGATGGCCCCATTTTTGCTTACCGGCGAATACGGGATTGGTGACACAAACAAGCTCGCCAATGGCGGTGAGCTCATTGTAATTCAAGATGGATTGGGTGGCGATATCCGTCGTTTTACCTACGACGACAAATTTCCCTGGCCCGATGTTTCTGACGGTGATGGACCGAGCTTAGTGTTGATCGCGCCCAATACAAATCCTGATCATGCCCTCCCATCGAATTGGCGGGCTAGTGCTGTTTCCGGCGGTAACCCGGGTTCTTCAGACGCCAAGTCCTTCGTTGGGGATCCCAATGCTGACCTTGACAACAACGGCGTCCGCGACCTCGTCGATCATGCATTACTTGGCGATGGCTTGCAGATTCTGACCTTCAGTGGCTCGACGGTTGGTTTCGAATTTAATCGTGACCTGGCTGCGGACGACGTGGTATTGGGACTTCAAGTCTCAACTGATTTGTCAAATTGGACGAATGGCTCTGAATTGTTCTCGGCGTTAGATCCGATCTATCTTGGGACAGGGGGACAGCGAATACGTTATGAAGCTCAGAGCTCCGAATTGCCGGCAGAGCGCTTTTTCATCAGACTGCAGGTGGTGCTGACCAAGTAAAGGGAGAGCTCGGCCACTCAAAACCTTTCAATCATATTGGATTTTTGACAAAACCAAAAGTGCGAGAGACCATGAAACAACCAATGCTCAAGATTTTCATGCTCGGCCTAGGCCTCGCCGGGCTAGCTGGCACAGTTTGGGTCATCACATCCATGATCAAAGAAGATCCGGATCGTTCTGGCTCAGGTCTTGCGCGCGGACCATTCAAGACGCGCCGCGCAAAGGATTATCAACGACCAACTCAGGTTGCAGTGGACGGAGACTCGACCAGTATTGATTTTTCCAGCATAGGAGCGAAAACGGCTGCCGATTTACAATTAGAAAATCTTGATCCAGGCAAGGCCGGTTGGGACACCGAATTGCAAAGCGACTCTGCGGCCCGCGCGCTCACCCTTATTTTCGACAAAGATGGTGTCGATAAGCCGATCGCTGAGGACTTTCGGGGGACTCCGCTCAGGCCTGATTTGGTTGAAATCTATTCCAGTGATGGGATCCAAGTTCGGCGCTTGCAAGTCGGACAGTCTGGTGACGAAGTCCACGCTTTTGATAAGGTTGCCTTTCTTAAGGCACTCCCAAAGCAACATGGCACTAGAAAGATTATTCGTATTTCACGGAAGGGGAATGAGGGCAATTTCTCCACTCGGGTCATCGCTTCCACCCACGACGAATCCGTCGTCGGGAAATGGCATCAAACAACCAGTGTATGGGATTGCAGCTGGGAAGTCTCAGCTCTCGAATCTAACGGATTACCACGTCTAAAACGACTCACGCTGCTTTCCCACGAAGAGGTCACTCGCACTGGAAAAAAACCGCTATTTGAAGATATCGCAGGCAACGTACTCCCAGAAGAAATCGGTCCGCACGATTCGCCTGTGACACACTGGGCTCGATCCTTGACCAAAATCGATGATATGCATTTTGCGGGGCACCACGGAATCGCAGTCGGCGATGCGAATGGTGATGGACTGGACGATCTGTATGTCTGCGACTGCGGCGGTTTGCCCAACCGCCTTTATTTGCAGAACCCGGAAGGCACCACCCGCGATATTTCAGCGCAGGCCGGAGTCGATTGGCTCGAGTCTTCCAAGTCAGCGCTGTTTCTTGATCTCGACAATGATGGCGATCAGGATCTGGTCGTCGCAACAGTGGCTTCGGTGCTCGTTTTGGAAAACGACGGGAAAGCAAATTTTTCGCTGCGCAGCGGAACCCCCGGCATGTCGAACCCACATTCATTGTCCGCGGCTGACTACGATAGCGATGGTGATCTCGATCTCTTCGTCTGCAATTACGGCGCTGATTCAGTCACTGGCGGTGTCAGTGGATCTATGGCCGGACCACCATTGCCTTTCAACGATGCCGAAAATGGGGGTCGTAATGCGCTGCTACGAAATGACGGCAGTCTACAATTTTCAGATGTTACGAGCGCCGCTGGAATTGCTACGGGTAGCGATCGTTGGAGCTTCGCCGCTTCATGGGAAGACTACGACAATGACGGAGATCAAGACCTCTATGTTGCTAACGACTTCGGCCGTAATAATCTATTTCGCAATGACGCCGGTCGGTTCACGGATGTTGCTGCCGCTGCCGGCGTAGAGGACATTTCATCCGGGATGTCAGTGGCGTGGAGCGATGCCAATCGAGATGGTAGGATGGATGTCTACGTCAGCAATATGTTCTCGTCTGCCGGAGGGCGCGTTGCCTTTCAGCGACAGTTCGGCAAGGGCAATCCGGGCGCGACTGCCGATTTCCAACGGATGGCACGCGGCAACACCCTTTTCCTTGGGAGCGACAGGGGGAAATTTGATGATGTGAGCGAGTCTGCCGGAGTCAATGTTGGCCTCTGGGCATGGAGTTCTCAGTTCGCGGATCTCAACAACGATGGCTGGCAGGACCTGGTCGTCGCAAATGGTTACCTGACTAACCAGGTTGGCGGTCCCGACTTGTGAAGTTTCTTCTGGCGGCAGGTCGTATCGCCATCACCGACGGATTTCACCGACAAACAGGCAGTCGATGTGTATAAAAATTCTTGGGCGGCAATTATGCAATCGGCTCGCTCGGGAAGCTCGTGGAGCGGCTCGGAGACAAACCGTACTTTTCTAAATACTGGTGGGGGTCAATTTTCGGACGCCTCGTATATTTCGGGATTTGGGTTTGATGATGACGGGAGGGCCTTGGCCATCACTGACTGGGATGGCGATGGGGATCTGGACCTGTGGGCGCACAATCGCACGGCGCCTCGCTTACGTCTGCTGCGCAATAGCTCGCCAAAGGCAAATCGTTCAGTGGCGTTCCGACTAAAGGGCGGGGAAAAGTCGAATCGCGATGCGATTGGTGCCCGGCTAAAGCTGACGCTCTCCAATGGTAGCGAACTCCTTCAGACGCTGCGTGCAGGTAGTGCGTTTCTTTCGCAATCATCAAAATGGGTCCACTTTGGAATCGATCCGGGGGCGGCGCCATCTTCGCTACATGTGATTTGGCCGGATGGATTTGAAGAATCGTTTTCCGAAATCGCGGCAGGTGAGCGCTACCACATCGCGGAAGGGGGAGTGCTGAAGAAGGCCTCTCCGCGCGCGGCTCTTCGCTTAGGGCCGGCTCGGCAACGACCGATCGCGCCGCAATCTCCTGAGCAGATGGTTTTACCAGGGAGAATTCCGCTTCCGGAGTTCCGCTATATCCCAGCGGGGAAAATGGAAGCCGCCGGAATTTCCCGAGGTGAGAAGCCGCTCCTCATAACCCTTTTCTCAGGAACCTGTGAATCCTGCACCGAGGAGTTGCACCAGTTCGCACGCGACGAGGAGCGCATCAAGGCTGCCGGTCTTGAGGTGCTTGCACTCTCGGTCGACAAATTGGTGGCTGGGTCCGATCATCTTGCAGCAGGTAAGCTAATTACTGCGAGCAAGTTTCCTTTCCCAAGCGGGACAATCACGCCTCTCAGCGCAGATCACCTGCGCTTCTTACTCAAGTCGCTTTACGACTTCCCGGCATCATTCTCAGTCCCCATCAGCCTCCTGTTAGATGAGAACCGACGCCTATTCGCAATATATCGAGGTCGAGCCTCGACCGATCTTGTCCTCCACGATGTCGCTTTCTCGAAAGCCAATGACAATCAGCTTCGTGATCTTTCGGTGCCCTTCCCCGGCAGTTGGTTCACGACCCCGATTGCTCCATCCGATCTTGCAGAGTTAATTTCGAACCCTTTCCACAGCACCTTTCCTGATCAAGGGTTGCGCTATCTCGAACACGCGCTGGCGAGCTCAAACTCGAAAACCCGTAGAGAACGTTTAAAACGAAGACTGAGTGGAGGCTATTACCGGCTCGCATGGCGAGAAGATTCCAAGGGAAGCAAGATTAAGGCGACCGCCTATTACCAAAAAACGCTTGCTATAAATCCTAGCAATTCCAGAGCGCGTATCGACTTCGGTGCACTGCTTGGAAACCAAGGGAAATTTAACGAAGCTGAAACGCAATTCCGTATGGCCTTGGAGCTCGATCCCGACAACCAGGTTGCCAAGAAAAATCTAGAACTGGTGATTCAGAAGCAACGATAGCTAGGTGATTCTGTTAGTTTCTCGCTAAAGGCTAAGCTCAGTCGCCACCCACGAAGGAGCAAAATTCCAAACATGATTCGCACTTCTTTGATTTTTAATAGTAGGATTCCCATTACAAAACTTCCTTACAAGTAACATTGGAAGCTGGAAGTTTTATCTACTATTCGATCGTGCGGGGTTCTGACTTAAGGGCGATCGCTTTTTATAACTGGCACGAAAGGCGGAGGCCTCTATTACTTACGTTTAAGCCCTTTAACGACCATATCAATCTCGAGGAGCGATTCACCAAAATTTCCATCCTTAATCGCTAATTCTGATTCACGGATGAAGTTTCCTTTTTGGTCATAACTTCGGACGGCACATTCGTGCAGCACGCCGACGGCCTCACTCTCGTCGGCCCGCGTGAGCCTGAGGAAGATCCTAGCTTCGCCGTCTTTTGCCGCACCCAGTTTTTCGAAGAGTGGAGTAAGATCGATCCCGACCTCGATTGGTGTTTTGTCTTTGGGACCAGCGATAGGAACATGCCCCGCGTTTCCCCCGCGGAAGAGAGGCCAACCATTGAAGGCTTCCGGTGCAAATTCATGCTCAGGAGCGCTGGCATCCTTATCACTGGCGATACCAATAGTCATCCGGAGATCCGTGCGGTCGCTACAATCGAGCTTCAACCTAAGGGTTCTACGGGGGAGGTAGCGAGTCACTTCTGCCCGGCCAAGGTAGTTCCCACGTTTCCACGTAGGATCAATCATCGCACTATAAAGAAGGAAGATCTTCCCATCCTTCGACCAATTCTCTCCCCATGAATTGACGACGATATAGGCTCCCCGCTCCCAGTCAGCGAGGGTTATTTTGCCATCATTGTTAAGGTCAATATCATTGGTAATCTTGCCGTCACCATTCACATCATAACCAACCTGATCATCGTATCCGACGCAGGTGATTCCATGTCCGTATCCACTCGGCCCCCAGCGGACCCATACGTCATCTCCAGCCGCGTACTCCCCTTCCGGAATCGTTTTGGTGACCTTTTTCAATTCACCCATTCGCCCATCTAGAGCGAAAATCCCACCAATCGCTTCCTTCTCTACCTTCTGTTGATTTCGATCAAAAAGCCATCCCCGTGCCTCATTCAACTGATCCACAGTGTTGGCAGGTGAATAGCGATAACCCGATACGCGGTATTCCATAGCCTCGCGCCAAATCTGATAGCCGTTTGGCCACACGCCGATCTTGTTCAGGCGGACCCCACCATATGATTTCGCAGTGGGAATGCCTATGCGCTTAGCGACCTCCCAACCATGATACGCCTCGGATCCCACATTCTCTGCTCGGTTCATCATATTCCACGAGAAGTGAGCCGGAAATCGCGTTGCATCAGAGTCTGCCGCAGTCCCATTCAAAACATTCATCTCATAGGTAAAAATAGATCCGATTGCTGCAAATTGACCGCAGGTTCCCCACCTCTGCTTATAAATTGGCGGGAATTGCTTGCGAGTGGAATTATCTACCTTGGAAGGTAAACGCTTCAGGTCAATTTTTGTCTCTCCCACATCTGGGCCCTTAGCATTCTTCCAAGTGTTGTAATCCTTGCCCTGCGACGGTGGCCGCGAAAATCCACCAGGATACTCGGCACGGGCTTGCTCGACTTCGTCCGCTACCAGCGGCCACATAAAATTAGAGAACAAGAGGGTTCCAGCGGCGAGAAATCGGCTTGAAAAAGTAATCATAAGTAAAATCGTGGAGTAATACTTTACATAACAGCAAAGACTATCGCGAGATGTTGTAATATCGAACTAGCGGAAATGAATTCTCTCACCACCCTCAGGAAAAACAAACATTCATGTTCTGATCAAAATTTGCCCGATAGATTACAGCATCAACCATCAGTAGATAATTCCATGGCCCTCTTTGCATAGGCATGGAAGCTACAATGAATCTATTCCCCATTCTCCCCAAAATCCGGCTTGGTAGTACTGTTTTTTGCCTCTTGGCTTCAGTGACTTTTTGTAACGCCCAGAAATCATCGCCCTCGGAAAATCCTCCCTCCTTGGAAGAATCCCGAACCATCGGCCGCGCGAACTCAGCACTGTTGGCGAAAAAGCAAACGCTTACGACGACGAACGGAAAGCCATCTGCCAATCTCGCGGACTTCAAGAAACATATTTCACCGATTTTCACTAAGACCTGTGTCCAGTGCCATGGCCCCAAGAAAGCCAAAGGAAAATTTCGTGTTGATA
>JAKMGP010000079.1 GCA_022424905.1 Akkermansiaceae bacterium
TTGTGAAGAACACGGCATCAACGTTCAGGCTTCCAATAAAAAGCCCTACTCCATGGACCGAAACCTTCTCCACATTTCCTTTGAAGCAGGGGCGCTCGAAGACACTTGGTATGATGGATCAACCGACGACGACAAAGACATGTATGTTCTTTCCGTCGCCCCCGAGGATGCGCCCGACACTCCGGAATACATCCAGTGCCTCTTCGAGAATGGCAATATCGTGGGACTCAAAAACGAAAACCTTGCCGGCTATATTTCCGACCTCGCCGATTTCGAAATCAAAGGCGAAAAAGATGGCTACACCCTCCTCAGCCCTTACGGGGTCATGCGTGTTCTTAACCACCTCGGCGGCAAACACGGCATCGGCCGTATCGACATCGTCGAAAATCGCTTTGTCGGCATGAAATCCCGGGGTATTTACGAGACACCTGGAGGCACCATTCTTCTGGCAGCCCATCAGGACCTCGAGACCCTTACGATCGATCGGGAAGCCCAACACGTTCGCGATTCCCTGATCCCGAAATACGCCCAGCTCGTTTACAACGGATTTTGGTTCGCTCCCGAGCGTGAGGCCATACAAGCCCTCGTCTCCGAAACCCAGAAAACCGTCAACGGCGAAGTCCGGCTCAAGCTTTACAAAGGAAACATTATCAATGCCGGGCGCCGTTCTCCGAACAGCCTTTATGACGAGGATATCGCCACCATGGAAGGCGGCCAGGAGGAAGCCTACAACCAAAACGACGCCTCCGGCTTCATCGCTCTTAACGGTCTCCGCCTAAAGCAATTTGCGCGCGTCAACGACAAGTAAAGTAGACAATTTTCTTCGAACCACTCACATAAAACCCAGGTCCGCTTGCGGCTCTGGGTTTTATATTTAAACACAGCAATCAAAGCAATGTCGCCTTTATACACAAAACTATCGCACCTCTCCTAGTAAAGGCAGCGCAAGATCGCTATTTTCCCAGTACATATCAAGCCCACCGTTTATCAATAAACAAATCGACACATCCTGACGAAAAACAAAATCTATGAAATTCATTTTTCTCGCCTTCATCCTATCGTTTCCCTTTCTCAACGCACGGGAGCCGGTTTCGCTCTTCGACGGCAAGTCATTGGAGCACTGGGAAGGCGATTCCAAGATTTGGCGTATCGAGGACAAAGCAATTACCGCATCCATTCCCGCGGGTAAGAATCTGGCCAAAAATGAGTTTCTGTATTGGAAAGAAGAGGTCGCTGATTTCGATCTCTCCCTTCATTACCGAATCACCGGTGGGCCGACCGCTAATTCAGGTATCCAAATCCGCTCCCAAAAGGACGCGTCGGGTCACGCCGCCGGATACCAGTGCGACCTTGACGACGGCAAGCTTTGGCTCGGCCGAATCTATGACGAACACGGACGCGGCCTCATCGCCGAACGCGGAGCCCTCACCAAGATTTCGCCGGATGGAGAAAGCCACATCCTCCCCTTTTCGAAACCCTCCTCGCTCACTCGTTTTGCGAGGCTCAATGACTGGAATCACTATCTTATCCGCTGCCGTGGCAATCGTATCGAGATCCACATCAATGGCATCCACTTCACCACCCTCGAAGATTACCAGCAAAACCAAGCCGACCTTTCCGGACTCCTCGCCGTCCAAATTCATAGCGGCGTCGGCCCGGCCAAAGTGCAATTCCGTGACATAATCCTGACTGCCTTTGATCAGAAAAAAACCACTCCCGCTAAAAAAGCATCACCTGGCATGGTCCCCGTCGACGCCCCAAATATCGGCTTCGAAAAAGGCAACTATGACGGCTGGATCCAGACCGGCACCGTGTGGTCAAAGGGCCCTATTAAAGGAGATACCATCGCAACCCGCGGTCGCGGCAACTCGACTCACGATGGCAACTTCTGGGCCGGCGGCTACGAAATCTGGAACAGTGATGAAGCTCAGGGAACTCTCACCTCCGCCCCCTTCAAAGTCACCCACCCCTGGGCCACTTACCGCCTCGGAGCCGGGCCACTCCCCGAAACCCGCATTGAAATTCTCGACGCAAACTCGGGCGACATCATTCATAAAGCCAGCGGTCGCGGCCAGATGGAAGATATGGCTCTCAACACCGTCGACCTTTCAGCCCATCTCGGGAAATCAATTCGCGTTCGCCTTGTCGATGAACATTCCGGACCTTGGGGCCACCTCAACTACGACGACTTCCGCTTCCACAAATCGCCCCCGAATCCCTCCTCTAACCCAGCCGGCCGCCTCACCTCCAGCCCTCTCCTCTGGAACCTCAAAGCAAACCCGGCTGGCGAGGAAAACGACATCACTTCGACCATGTTCGTCCCCGAAGGATTCCAGGTCGAAACCATCGCCCGCGAACCTCAACTTCGGCAACCCATCGCCTTCACCTTCGACTCACGCGGGCGCATCTGGATCGCCGAGGCCTTTGCTTACCCCCGCCGACAAAAAGAAGGTGAAGGAAAAGACCGCCTCATCATTCTCGAAGACACCGATCAAGACGGAACCTTCGAAACTCGCAAGACCTTTGCCGACAATCTCAACCTTATTTCCGGATTTGAGATCGGATACGGTGGCGTCTTCGCAGCCTGCGCTCCTGAGTTTATTTTTATTCCGGACGCTGATGGAGACGACAAACCCGATGGCCCTCCCCAAGTTCTCCTCGACGGCTTTTCCCTTGCCGACACTCACGAAACTCCAAACTCCTTTCTCTGGGGACACGATGGTTGGCTCTACGGCTGTCATGGCGTCTTCAACCCTTCCCTCGTAGGAAAGCCCGGAACCCCGAAAGAGGAGCGCCTGAAAGTCAACGCTGCGATCTGGCGTCTTCACCCCATCACTCATGAATTCGAAGTCTACTCCAACGGTGGCTCCAACCAATGGGGTCTCGACTACGGCCCCGATGGCTCCCTCTTCATGACCCACTGCCGCAGTTCCTGGGGACTCGGCCCCGTCAGCCAGGTCTTTCGCGATGGTCATTGCTGGACCCAGAACAATTCTAACTATCCCAGCTTCATCGCCTCCGACAAACAAGGCTGGAACCGCACTAACTCTCCCCTCTTTAACTACTTCGACTCCATCGCCGCCTACGGTCACGGCGAAGGCGGTGCCGGAAAACAAGGATCCCGTTCTATCTTTGGAGGACATTCCCACGTCGGAACCATGGTCTACCTTGGTGACAACTGGCCGACCGAATATCGGGGAGACCTTTTTACTCACAATCTTCACGGGCACCAGCTCAACCGTGAAATCCTCGCCCCCCGTGACTCCGCCTACCTCTCCAGCAGCCACGGCCAGGACCAACTTTACACACCCGATAAAAAGTATCTCGCAGTCGATCTCAAATACGGGCCCGATGGCGCAGTCTACTCCATCGACTGGCACGACACCCAACAATGCCACGTCAACGACGCCGCCCGCTGGGACCGCACCAACGGCCGCCTTTACCGCATGTCTTGGAAGGAAACATTCAAGCCTACCCGCTTCGATGACCTTGCAAAGGCTCCCGAAAAAGAACTCCTCTCCTACATGGACCATGACAACGAATGGTTCGCTCGAATGGCCCAGCACCAACTCCGTCAACGCGCTGCCAAAAACTCTCTCTCCAGCAAGCTCATTCCAACTCCCCGCCTTCCCCTCTTCGATCAAAACCACCCGCATCGATTCCGCCATCTCGTCGCCCTTGATGCCACCGGATCACTCAGCCAATCCGACTTTGAGAAACTCCTAAAAGACCCCGACGAAACCCTCCGCAGCCACGCTCTTCACCTGCTCACCAACAAACCCGGTGCCAATCTAAAAGCCCACGCAAACACCCTTCTCAACCTCGCAAAAAACGATCCCTCCCCCCGCGTTCGTCTCACCCTCGCAGGCACCTGCCAATACCGCCTCCCCGGGAAACTCCGCCTACCCATCCTACTCGCTCTCGCCAAACGTAGTGAAGATACCCACGACCGCTTCATCCCAAAAATGATCTGGTTCGGTCTTGCCACCAACGCTGGCGATCAACTTGAACTCCTTTCCAAGATCGCCCTCTCCACCCCACAACCCCTCCTCCGCGATTCCATCCTCTGGCACTTCGCCAAAAAGAATCCGAACGACGCCCTCGCTCTCGCCAATCAACTCCACGAGCCCGCTTCAATCTCCCGCGCCGCCGCGGTCATCCACCAAGCCCTCAACGGCAGCAAACTTCCCACACCCGCCGATTGGAACAAATTCGCAGCCAAAGCCGGAGCCACCGGCGACGCCGAAGCCATCACCCACATTGCCAAACTCAATGCCATCTTCGGCCTCGCCGAAATAAAAACCGACACTGTCGCCGAGCGCGCCAGGCAGGCTGCCAATGCCTTCGCCATTTGCGCCGCTTGTCACCAACCCGAAGCCAGCCCCACCGGTCCCTCTTTGACGGAAATCTCCCAAGTCTACGACTCCAGGGAAGCCATCATCGCGTGGACCAAAAATCCACAAAAGAAGCGCGAGAATTATCCCCAAATGCCGCCCTTCGACAAACTCGACTCCCGCACTCTTGAACTCGCCGCCGAACACCTCCTCCGTATCCGCAATGGTGCCACCGGAAATGAGGGAGCCAAAGTCGACACTAAAAAGATCCTATTCCTCGCCGGGCGCGATTCCCACGGCTGGGGATCGCACCAACACTTCGGCGGCACCAACATTCTCGCCACGGGAATGCGCAACTCAGCTCTACCCGTTGAAGTCAACGTCATCCGTGAGTGGCCCGACGACACCCTTCTCCTCAAACAAGATGCCCTCGTGATTTATTCAGATGGCTGGGCGGCCCACCCTGCCAATGGGAAATTGGCTTCTCTCAAAAAGTTCATGGACCAGGGAGGTGGTCTCACCGTCATTCACTGGGCCACTGGACTCGGCTCGCCCGACGCCGGAAATAAAACGATTGACCACTCCGCCGATCCTGTCCGACGGCAATGGCGTAACCTCGTTGGAGCCGACTTTGAACCGTGGCATTCCGTCAGCCGATTCTGGGATGCCTCCTTCGAAAAATTGCCCAAGCATCCCGTCACTCGCGGCGTGCCACCCTTCGTCATTCACGATGAATGCTACTTCCACCTCCGGTGCACCGATCCCGAACACGATCACGTCACTCCACTTAACGGCGCCCTTCCACTACCAGGCATTATCCATCCAGGTCGCGCAATGGACAGTGGGTCCGATTCAGCGGTTGATGCGGTAACGAAGGGCGAGGAGCAATATTGCGCCTGGGGCTTCGAACGACCAGCAGGTGGACGAACCTTCGGCTTCACTGGCGGCCACACCCATTGGAACTGGGGTCGCGACGAACTCCGCAAACTTATCCTTAATGGAGTCTACTGGACAACCGGTGCCGAAGTCCCTGAAAAAGGAATCTCTTCCACCAGACCAAGCGCGAGCGAGATGCTGGAAAACCTCAACGGAAACCCCGGCTGGACGATCGAAGGACTCCAAATCCTCCTCGATCGGGCTGGCGAAGGTGAACTCATCAAATGGAATCAATTCTCTGGAGCCCCACTTCCCGTGGGACCGAAGCTTACACCGTCTCCCAAAAAAGATCTTGGTCCTGGTCTCATTATCGAAGGCGAGAACATGAGAATTCTCAAAGCAGACGGCACAACCCAAACTCAAGGGATGGAATCCTTTGGCAAAGGGATCTGGAGTGGCAACTCGCAGCTCTGGTGGCTCGCTGAAAAACAAGATGCTTCACTTACCATCGAATTGTCCGTCCCAAGAGAAGGTGACTTCAGTCTCTATCTTGCAGCGACCAAAGCTATCGACTACGGCATACACTCCCTCACTCTCAATGGTAAAAACCTTGGAGAACCCCGTGACTATTTCCAAGCCAAAGCGAAAGGAGTCTCCCACACCGGCCAAATCAAGGTGGGAAAAACCACTTTTAAGAAAGGAAAAAACATCCTTATCATTAAAGCAATAGGCGCCCATCCAGACTCTATTAAACGCTATATGTTCGGCCTCGATTTCCTCCGCCTCGCCCCCACGAAGTAATTCTCTTTTTCAAATCGAGATCATCATCGATGAAAAACCCCAAGAACTCACTACGTTTCCTCAGGCAGATAATATCTATCGTCTGATGGTCTCTGCTGCTTGGCGTTAGACCACCCCACTGCCAGCAACATGCCATTTCGAGTCATCATTCCTATCCTCCTGACCCTCTGTGCTCAGGCCGATGACTTCTTCAGCTCCCAAGTCCTCCCAATCCTCAAAGACAACTGCTACGAATGCCACTCTCATGAGACCAAAAAAATGAAGGGTGGACTCACCCTCGACTCCAAAAGCGGGTGGGTTCAAGGGGGTGACAGCGGCCCCATAATCATCCCAGGGAAACCCGAAAAGTCACTCCTAATCACCGCCATCCGGCACGGGGACTCCGACTACGAAATGCCTCCGAAAAAGAAGCTACTTGACGAAGAAATAAACATCTTGGTCGCCTGGGTTAAACAAGGCGCCCCCGACCCCCGCACCGATTCCCAAGCAAAAGCCATCGATACCAACTGGTGGTCCCTTAAAAAACTCACCGCTCCAAAGATCCCTGCCCCGGGACATCCCATCGACACCTTCATTCAAGAAAAGCTCACTCAAAAAAATCTCAACTTCGCTCCTGCCGCCGACCGTATCACTCTTGCCCGACGCCTCTTCGTCAATCTTCACGGCTACCTCCCCACTCCCGAAGAGATCGCTCCCTTCGTCGAGAACAAAAGCCCACGAGCCACTCAAGGTCTCATAGATCAACTCCTCGCCTCTCCCCGCTATGGCGAACGCTGGGCCCGCCATTGGCTAGATACGATCCACTTTGCGGACTCACACGGTTGTGAGCACGACGGTAAACGCCCTCATGCTTGGCGATTTCGGGATTACGTGATCGATCGCCTCAATGCCGATGTTTCTTGGGATAACTTTATCCGTGAGCAACTCGCACCCGACGTCTTCTTCCCTCGTGAACCACAACTTATCGCCGGCCTTGGTTTCATCGCGGCCGGCCCACTCGAACTCAGCCGGGCCGGAACTGCCAAACACACTTTTGACTACCTAGACCGCGACGACATCGTGAGCCAAACCATGGCTGCCTTCACGAGCACCACCGCGAATTGCGCCCGCTGCCATAACCACAAGTTTGATCCGGTCAGCCAGGAAGATTACTTCGCTCTCCAAGCCGTCTTCTCTGGGGTCGGAAAAGGTGACATCGAATTTGACGCTTCTCCCAAAGTGAAGGCAGTGCGTGGTGAAATGAATCAGCTTCTTTCCGCAGCTTCGACAAAGAACGGGGATATTCTATTGAAAAAACGATACCACAAGATCGTCGAAACCTGGATCTCCAATCACCAAAGAACTCCTCTTGAATGGAAACCTCTCAACCCCGAGACCTTTACCGCTTCTGGTCAAACAAGATTTACCAAACAAAAAGATCTTTCCCTCTTTGCAGAAGGGGCTTCTACCGGACCAGAAAGCTATACCATCACCGCGCCCATCGATATTAAGCGCATCACTGGACTCCGGATCGATGTCCTTCGAGATGACCGCCTCCCGAAAGGGGGACCCGGTAGAGCCGAAAACGGAAATCTTCACCTCGCAGAAATCGACCTCCAATGGTTTCCGAAAAATACTCAGCAAGCCACACCCAAGAAAATCTCCCGAGCGACCGCCGACTTTAATCAAGACGGCTGGACCTCGGCACACGCGATCGATAGCGACCCCAAAACCGCGTGGGCCATCTATCCCGAAGTCAACAAATCACACCACATCGTTTTCGAATTCGATCAACCCATTGAGGCGCCATCTGGAGGGAAGCTGGCCATAACCTTGAAACATCTTCCGCCGGTTCACCTTATCGGTCGCTTCAAACTCTTCGCCACCGATGCAGCCGGCGCTAACGCCCGAGCTTTCCCTCCCCCGGTCTCCAGCGGCCTCGCCAAATCCGCCGCGCAACGTAACGAAAACGAAACTCTCGCCCTCGCTGCCATCGCCCTTAAAGATCACGCCGAAAAATCCCTTGTCAAACTCCCCCCAAAACACACCGTCTATGGGGTTTCAAACTTCTGGTCCCACGCAAAAAAAGTCGCCTCCTATCCACCCAAGCCCGTTCATCTCCTCCGCCGAGGTGACATTGATAAACCACTGCACAAAGTTGGCCCCGGAGCACTCACTTCCCTCAATCATCTTCCCGGTCGGTTCCTGCTTGAAGACCCCACTCACGAACCAGCTCGACGCGCTGCTCTCGCCGACTGGATCGCGCACCCCGAGAACCCCCTCACTTGGCGCTCCATCGTCAATCGAGTGTGGCACTACCACTTTGGTCAAGGCCTCGCCAACACTCCCAACGACCTAGGCCGCATGGGATCTACCCCCTCCCACCCCGAACTTCTTGATTGGCTCGCCATTTGGTTCCGTGATGAAGCGAAAGGATCGCTCAAGGCACTTCACAAACTCATCCTCACTTCTAAAACCTGGC
>JAKMGP010000101.1 GCA_022424905.1 Akkermansiaceae bacterium
GCGAGAAGGTGAATATGGATCAGTAGCAGGAGATGAAGTTGTCGAATGAGCAGTGGCAGACACGACAGACGCTGATTCTGCGGGCACGCGATACCAGTGACCAACAAGCGTGGGAAGAATTTCACGACTACTATGAGGGGTTTATTCGTATGGTGCTGATGCAGCTGCAGGCGCCAATCGATGATCTTGAAGATCTTAGGCAGGCTATCTTAATGAAGCTCTGGAAGAGCCTGTCAACAATGGAGCTGGGTCGTGATCACGCGAGGTTTCGAACTTGGCTCGGAACAGTGATCCGCAATACGGTTTATACGCATTGCAGCCAGAATGCTTCGCGAAAGCGGCGAGAGACCAACGTCGCTGTTGCTGAAGTTGTGGCGCCGGATATCGAGGATGTAATTGAGAGCGAGTGGCGGAAACACATTATTGCGCTGGTTATTGAACGCTTAAATGCCAGTTTCTCCGGTAAGGCGATGAAAGTTTTTACAATGACTCTCGATGGAAGGTCGGTTGATGATATCGCGTCAGATCTTGAGTTGACCAAGGACTCGGTTTATGTGCTACGCAATCGTGTCCAGTCCCGCTTCCGTAAGGAAGCACGGCAGTTACGAAGTTACTTGGAGTTTTACGAATGACGGAAGAATCGAGAGACCGAACGGAAGCTTTAAATGACCTGTTTAAGGAAGCGTTTGAGGAGATTGATCCGGCCGCAGAGTCACCTTTGTATGGACAGCTTCGTTCGTTCCAGGAACGCTATAGCCAATCTGAATTGATTGCGGTTGGCGGGATGAAACGCATCCTTAAAGTCCTCGATCGACACGGGAATCGCTACCTCGCAATGGCTCGTTTGCATGAAGATGCAAGCGATTTGCTTTTTGACCCCTTTATCCGTGAGGCACGGTTGACCGCGCTGCTTGATCACCCAAATATTATTTCGGTTCACGACGTCGGTATCGACAAAGGGGGGAAGCCGTATTTCACGATGGATCTCAAAGCTGGTGACGGGCTCGATGTGGTATTGCAGAAGGCCCTTGCGGATGGAGGGTGTCCGCTATCCGATCGACTTGAAATTTTTCTCAAAGTTTGTGATGCGATCACCTACGCGCATTCGCGCGACGTCATTCATCTGGATTTGAAGCCGGCCAATATTCAGGTCGGTCATTATGGTGAAGTGTTGGTTTGTGATTGGGGCTTAGGAAAGCTGATCGGGGGAACTGATGAAGTTGATGATGACGTCTTGCTTAATCCCGATCTCTTGAGCGGAATGACGGTTTACGGTAAAGTTAAAGGAACGCCCGGATATATGGCTCCAGAACAGATTTGCGGCGGAATCCGGGACAAGCGGACCGATATCTATGCCTTGGGTGCTCTGCTATATGCGGTGCTGACCTGTCGACCGCCCCTCGCCGGTGATGCCGAAGCCATGATGAAGACAGCCATGTCTGGTGAGATTGTTCCGCCGGCCGTGCGTGCAAGCGGCGTGCCCGAGAGCTTGAGTGCGGTGGTGATGAAGGCGATGGCTCTGGAACCGGCCGATCGTTATGGGTCGGTGAGTGCCTTAATCAGAGAGGTCCGTGCCTTTCTTGATGGATTCTCTCCCGTGGCCCATAAAAGTGGGCTCTCGACCGAGCTCCTGCTCTTCTATCGCCGAAATCGCGTCAGCTGTAATTTGGCTGCGGCCTTTGTGGCGATGGTGGTTGTGGTGACCGCCTTATTCTTTGATCGCCTGAGCGCAAAACGTGAGCAGGCTGAAGTCTTGGCGGCACGCTTGCGTGTTGAGAAACAAGAGACTGGAACACTAGCAGCACGTTTGCAGGTGGAGAAAGAGGAGACCGAAACTCTAGCGGCCCGCCTGCGGGTGGAGAAGGAAGATTCAGAAGCCTTACTTCGGGAGGTGGGACGACTCGCCACGGCAGTTCCCGACGACGTGGCCTCTGGTGATCAGTTTAGTAATGACTTCTTTTATCAATTGCCCTTGGTGTCTTATGAGTTGTCGATGCGTTCCGTGAGCGAGATGATTGATTCTGAGCCAGAGCGTGCCAATGAGGCACGTTCGCAGCTTGCGTATCTTTATTTTATGAGCGCCGAATTTGCCAAGGCAAAGCCACATTTTCAGGTTAACCCAAAGCGCATGCGTGGACTTGCCAAGGTCAATGAGTCCTTGGCTGGATCCTTTGATCCAGATGAGCATCAGACCTCGGCAATCCAGCTGGCCGACATTATCAAGAGGGTGGAGTCGATGAACCGAATCGCGCTTGCAGGAAAGATCCTTTCCTTCGACTACGCATCGTTGGGATATCGTGATGGATACGAGCTGGCTGTCGCGGCAATGTTTGGAGATCATGCGGGCTGTTTTAGCTACGAGGCAGAGACCCAGACCCTGACGATCGATGGAGGCGGCAAGTCTTTCTCTCTGAGAACGAAGGAGGGGCAGAATCCGCTGCGATTTCTCTCAATCAAACGCCTGATTCTTGTTGATACGATGATTTTGAACAGTTCGGAGATCTCCGACCTGAAGATGCTTGAGGAGGCGGACCTGCGGGGCAGCCAAATCAGCTTGATGGGGGATCTAAACATGTTTCCACAACTGAAAAGATTGATCGTTCGGCCTGATCAACTGTCCCGAGAAGAGAAGAATAGGCTGCGCTCACTGGTTCAGGTAGAGTAAAGATCTTCACTCGAGGTGGAGATTTGGGTGTTTTTAAAAAAAACACAAGAAGCTGTTTAGAATGCAAAAACGTCATGGTTTAAGGGGTAAGCCTAGCTCGATCAAACCAACTTATCGCTTTTCCTAACAATCACTTTTATGACTGACAAATCAGATGATATTCAAGCCGTGGAGAATCTCGGCGAAGCCCGTGATGCGATCATCACCGAACTGCGTAAGACGATCGTTGGGATGGACGATGTGATTGACGAGATG
>JAKMGP010000114.1 GCA_022424905.1 Akkermansiaceae bacterium
ACCGAGCACCGTGGCAAGGGGCATGGACAGGGAGGCCCGACAATGACCTACCGCCCTCCGGTGGCTGATCCTGATTCGGACCTCCTGGCCGAGCGGGCCCGTCTCAAGGCTGAATTGATTTCAGCTCGCAAGAAGCTTCCTGCCCCAAAGGCTCTTGGCGGGGAGGGCTTATTGGGAAAATGGGACGCGCCTCATCTCGAGTCCGACGCCGGGAAATTTTGTATCACCGGGGACCTCACCATCACTGCCAAGATCCGTACTAAGCAAGCGGTCGCGAATCTTGTCTCCAAATACGATTGGCCCGGTAAGCAACGCAGTTATGTTTTTGGGATCGGCGGTGAGGGCGATGAAGAAGGAAGGCCTGGACATCTCTTTTTCTGGGCATCCGCTCGGACTGATCCTTACCAAGGTGTCGCCATCCATGGCAGTCGCGCGGTCAATGATGATCATGATCACGATGTCGCCCTTGTCTTCAAAGCTGGGGAATCAGTGCGCCTCTTCGTCGATGGAATTGAGGATGTCGAGGCTCGCGTGCTCGGTGCGCCGCCTCGATCGATTGCCGTTTCAAATCGCCCTCTCGCGATCGGGGCTGGGTATAAAAACTCATCTAAGCCCAATGCGCATCGCTTCGGAGGTTCGCTTAGGGAGGTTCGGCTCTACGACCGCGCACTCGAGCTGATTCCAGAAAGCGAGGAAATTCGAAAGCTCCGGTCGGCTTTACATAAAATCGACGATAAGCAATCTGCAGGTTCGAAAGAGATTCCGGCTGTTCCCGTGATGAAAGAGCGCACGTCGCCCCGGCAAACATTCATTCACCAACGTGGAAGTTTCCTCAGCCCGGGAGATAAAGTGTCACCTGCCGCTCCTAAAGTCCTGGTGCCCGAAGGTGAGAGACAACCTGGTGATCGACTCGAATTCGCGCGTTGGCTCGTCGATGGAAAGAATCCACTGGTGGCGCGGGTTGTTGTGAATCGCTTTTGGCAGAGCTATTTTGGCCAAGGTCTCGTGAGCACTTCGGACGACTTTGGGTCGCAAGGGTCACCGGCCACTCATCCCGAATTGCTTGATTGGTTAGCGACTGAATTTGTGGATAGCGGTTGGGACATGAAATACCTCAACCGCCTGATTGTGACCTCGGCGGTGTATCGGCAAGGGGCGAAAATGAGTTCGCAGCTTAGGGAAAGAGATCCAAAAAATCGACTCCTCTCCCGCATGCCCCGGGTTCGCCTGCCTGCCGAGCAAATCCGCGATCAAGCTCTCGTAATCGGTGGCCTCCTAAAGTCTTTTCCGGGTGGCCCAAGTGTCTTTCCTCTGCAGCCTCAAAATTATTGGGAAGACCGCGATCTTCCCGGGAAATGGAAGGCTGGTAGCGGTGACGATTTGCACCGCAAGAGTCTCTACACCTATTGGAGACGAATGGCTCTGCATCCCACGATGGAGCTCCTTGATGCTCCAGCTCGTGCGGTCTGCGTTTCCAGACGTAACTCGGCAAACTTACCGACCCAGGCGCTTGTGACTTTGAATGCGCCGGTCTTTGTCCAGTCCGCAGAGGGTCTGGCAAAACGATTGCTCGGGGAGGCTCCTGATCCCAAGGAACGTCTCGATCTCGCGTTTCGACTTTGCCTTGGCCGGCTTCCTGATGCTGACGAGCGAGAGAAGTTCCTGAGTTTTTTAGAGAGTCATTCCGGACCATCTGATCTCGCGAAGTGGCAGAGTTTATCTACCGTCCTTTTGAACCTCGACGAGACTATTACACGTCCATGAACCATCCATGCTCCTCAGCAGATCTTACCCGCCGCGCTTTTCTGGGGCGGTCGGCGGGTGGGATTGGTTCGGTAGCGCTTGCGTCCTTGCTGAATGACAAGCTTTACGCCGGGCAGGGGAGCTTGCCAAACTTCCATCATGCTCCGAAAGCAAAGCGCGTCATTTTTCTCTTCATGGCGGGCGGGCCTTCGCACATCGATCTTTTTGACCCCAAGCCAAAGCTCAACGAACTCGATGGGAAAGCGATTCCAAAGGAGTTGCTGAAGGACCATCAGCAGTTTGCGTTGATTCGTGGAACACCGAACCTAAAGGGTTCGCCCTATTTATTCCGTCCCCGCGGGGAATCAGGCACGGTCATTTCCGAATTGATGCCTCATCTTGCAACGATCGCCGATGAATTGACGGTGATTCGTTCGATGCACACTGACACTAACGTGCACGATCCGGGGGTGAATTTCATGAATTGCGGAACCTTGTTGGGTGATCGGCCGACTCTTGGATCCTGGATGTCTTATGGGCTTGGTTCGGTTAATGATGATCTTCCTGCTTATACGGTGCTGACTTCCGGAGTGAGCGATGGCCAACCGCTTTTGCAGAGTTTTTGGGGGAATGGATTTCTCGAATCCCGGCACGCCGGTGTGCCTTTCCGGAATAGTGGTGCTCCAGTGCTCCATCTTGATAATCCAAAGGGCGTCTCGACCAAGGGTCGGCGAATTGAACTTGATCTGCTGCAGTGGATGAATCGCCGCCAACACCAAACTCTGGGTGATCCCGAGATCGCGACTCGCATTGCTTCGTATGAATTGGCCTTTCGCATGCAAGCCAGCGTGCCGCAACTTGCCGATCTGAGTAAGGAGTCAGAGAAAACCCTTGAGCAATATGGCGCTGATCGCGTGAAGCCATCTTTCGCTCGGAACTGCCTGATGGCGCGTCGCCTTGTCGAGCGTGGGGTTCGTTTTGTGCAACTCTACGACCGTGGTTGGGATTCGCATACCGATATGGATCGCGAACACCGACGGCAATGTGGCGCGGCCGACCAACCGATTGCCGCGCTCATTGCTGATCTCAAGCAACGTGGTTTACTTGACGACACCCTTGTCATCTGGGGCGGCGAATTTGGCCGGACACCGGTGGCGCAAGTGATGGGGAAAACCTGGGGGCGTGACCATCACCCGCACGGCTTTACGATGTGGATGGCCGGCGGTGGAATGAAGCCTGGCTTCACCTACGGTGCGACCGATGACTTTGGCTATCACGCCACCGAGAACAAAGTTCACGTCCACGACCTCCATGCCACTATTCTTCACCAGCTAGGCATCGACCATAAACGCCTCACCTTCCGCAGTCAGGGCCGCGACTTCCGGCTCACCGATGTGCATGGCCATGTGATTAAGGATCTACTGGGCTAAGCTTTAGGAAATTGTGGGGTTTCCAAGCTAGACGTCTTAGCCTACTCAGGATAAAATAAATCCTGCTCGGTTGAAGACGAGTACACACACATCTATATTTCTTACTCATATCGTCGATATTACGGCGATGCGCACTCAGCTATGAAGCCGAATACATTTCTACTCACTACCGTCCTGACTCTTGCGGGCGGCTCTATTTTTCTTAATGCGACACCGGTTATTTCCGAATTTATGGCCGATAACGACACGGTCTTGGCCGATGAAGATGGCGATTTTTCGGATTGGATCGAAATTCACAATCCAGATGGGAACGAGGTCGATCTCGACGGCTACTTCCTCACTGATAAGGCGAGTAACCTCGATAAGTGGCGAATTCCCGCAGTCACTATCCCGGCTGGGGGTTACCTTGTCATCTTTGCTTCTGATAAGGATCGTTCAAATCCAGAGGCAAAGTTGCACACCAGTTTTAAACTCCCTTCAAAAGGCGGTTACCTTGCCTTGGTTGCACCAGATGCCGTCACCGTCCTAACCGATTTTGGCTCGACTTACCCTTTGCAATTTGAGGACCAGTCATACGGAAAAGATAGTTTTGGGTCTGTGACGCAGCAGCAGCTGATCAGTGGCACCTTACCGGCCAAGTATTTCGTGCCATCAAATGGCTCACTAGGTGACACCTGGCAGGCACTTCCAGACTCCTTCAATGATTCGGCCTGGACTTCAACTACGACGGGAATTGGATTCGACTCGGGGGTTCTCCTCGACTTGGTGGGCGACACGAACCTCGGCAACTCGACTCTCAAGCCGGCGATGCAGTCAGTCAACGCCAGTTGTTACATCCGTATTCCATTCACTTACGACCCAAATAATAACCAGATACAATCTCTCTCCCTCAGTGTGAATTGTGACGATGGATTTGTTGCCTACATCAATGGAGTGGAATCAGGGAGTTACAATAAGCCTGGCAATCTGGCTTGGAATTCCAACGCTACGGGATCGCGATCCGACTCTGTCGCGGCAGCTGACCCAATTGTGGTTGATGCCACGGCGGGCGCAACGCAGGTGGTGGAAGGAGTAAACATCCTTGCGATACACGGCCTAAATCGGTCGGCAAATAGCTCTGATTTTCTTATTTATCCCGAGCTTACGGCCGCTGTTGTCGATACTTCTGGAGCGCAACGTGAAGGTTTTTTTAATTCGCCAACTCCGGGGCTTCCAAACTCGAGCGGCCAGGCCGCTGGTCCTCTATTTGTCAATTTTACCGACAAGCCCGAGAGACCCACCGCTGGCCAAGACCTCAT
>JAKMGP010000143.1 GCA_022424905.1 Akkermansiaceae bacterium
ACTATCGCTATGTTACGATGGACAACCCTTTCGATCGGGATGTTTGGCTAAAGGCGACCGAAATCCGTCCCGGGAATACGAGAGTTCTGCATCATGTCATCGTCACTTCCCATCCAGCTGGAACACGGAGGAGCTCACAGTGGGTGACCGGCTATGCGCCGGGGACCCAGGGGCAACGTTATCCAGAGGGAAGTTCGGTTTTCTTAAAGAAGGGCCATCAATTACGGTTCCAGCTTCACTATACGGCTTCTGGAAAGCCTGAAGTAGATGAGACAGAACTTGGTCTTCATATTTCTCATGAACCAACTGCTAAGATTTTTAGAACCGCGGTGATTGCTCAAAGGCGCTTCCAAATTCCGTCTGGCGATCAAGAATATAAGCAGCAGAAAACCTTACCCATTCGCAGGAATGTCACGCTCTATGCAATCAACCCTCACATGCATTTCCGGGGCAAGTTCATGGAATTCGAAGCGGAATTCCCGGATGGAAGGCGTGAGATGTTGCTTTCGGTTCCAAACTATAACTTCAACTGGCAGCGGACCTACGTTTTAAAAGAGCCGCGTAAACTGCCTGCGGGGACTCAAGTACATGTCCGGAATGCTTGGGATAATTCTCCTTATAATCCTCACAACCCGGATCCAACCAAATCGATAGGGTGGGGTGAGCAAAGCTTTGAAGAGATGTTTTTTGCAACCCTCGGTTACATCATCGATTAACGAGGTTTTCTTCTTGGTGGTTTAATTTGGTGGGGTGAATCGGAAGGTTCTTTGCTAGAAGCTTGTGAAGTATTGCGCTGTGCTTGTAGTTGTCGGCTGAGCGGCTAATGTCTCGCTCGCTGACAAGGAGTCGGACATAATTTTTCAAGCGAATGTTAGGAATCCAGGAAATCCAAGAATTGGTTGCTGAGCATGGATCAGCGGTGAATGACGGGCGGTCAATTCAGCAATTGATTGACGATGGTGAGATCTCTCGACTTGAGGGGTGCACTGTTTTGAATGGGAAGGTTTCTGATTCCGTTTTTGGAGGACCTCTGATTCATCGTGATGGCAGGCCCATCCGTTTGATGTTTCGAAACAATCGAATTTCTACTCATGATGTAAACCGCGGAGCTATTCCGTTTAAAGATCAGGTGCTCGCAGTGAATCACGACCACATGCTACGCTTGGTGAAGGATGTCATGGGAAGTTCGCAGTTTGAAGTGCGAGACCTAGCACCTAGTTCAACCGTTATTCCGGCTGAAAATTTGACTCTTGTGATGTTGGAAAACGTGGTTCGCTTTTACATGGCGAAAAGTTCGACGTCGACTTCACTTTATCAACACTGGCTTATCGCAAAAGAGGCGGGAACTAAGATCATGAAGTATGCGGGGCATGATTTAGAAGTTGGAAGACTTGAGCCAAATGGTCGACTTCCGTATTTGATGGATACACCAAGTACGAAGGATAAAGTAGATCGGACCGTGGATGCGGAGTATCTCGTTAATGAAGGTGTTTGCACGGCACCACAGTATGCTGCGATTCGGAATTCCTCGTTAATGGCTTTTGGGATTGTTTCGCAATATTTGTCTGAGCGGGGAATGGTTCTAGTGGATACAAAAACCGAGCATGGAATCAATTCGGCAGGAGCAATCGTGGCGGCCGATGAGCTTTACACCATGGATTCGTCCCGCTTTTGGAGATTAGATGATCAGGGTGAGGTGGTGGCCCGAGATGGTAAACCGGTATCGTTTTCCAAGGAGTTTGCCCGAGGAATGGTTAAGGATCAGAACGATCAACAGTTTTCCGAAGAACAGGCAAATGAGATAGCGGTTCGTTATATTGAAGGTCTCCAGCATATTACGGGGGAGCCTTTTGCCCCGGATTTACGTCCGCGTGATCAGCGCATTATTGAGTCGGTGAATTTAATTCTAGATTCGTTGACCTGACTGGCCTGAAGGTCCGCAAGTTAGAACGATTGGTTAGCTTTACTTCGTCGCTCCGGGATCCGAGCGGATCCCAAACTTCTGGAGAGTGAGAGTATTTTTGACGGCCTTGAGTTGGTTCTTGGCCAGGCGGTCTTTGGTTTTGGCGATCTCTTGCCATTTGGCCACCATTTCTTCAACCCGCTTCGGATGCTTTGCGGAGAGGTCGGCGAGTTCTGTTCGGTCTTCGCTAAGGTTGTAAAGCTCCCAACGGCCCATTTTTGCAGAGGCTATTTTCCAATCACCAGAGCGGAGCGCACGATCTTTGGAGAAGTGGAAGTAGAGAGGATCGTGAGCTTTGCGTTCTTGTCCGGCAAAGATGGGGAGGAGGGATATTCCTTGAAGGGGGTCAATCGTGCGATCGCCAATTGTTTTAGGATAAGAAACTTCACTGACTTCTATGCAGGTTGCCATGAAGTCAATGAGGTGAGAGGGTTGACGGGTAAAAGAATTAGGTCTCGTCTTCAGGAGAGATTTGGGACCGCGCACAATCATGGGCGACGAAATTCCGCCTTCGTGTTGGTTCTGCTTGTAAAGACGAAAGGGAGTATTCCCGAGTGAGGCCCAGCCGACATCATAGCACCAGTAGGATTTTGGGTCCCAAGGTTTGAGTTCTTTGCCACGGGTGCGATCGAAGGGGCAGGCTCCGTTATCGGAGCAGAACATGATGAGAGTGTTGTCATAAATGCCTTTCTTTTTAAGATGTGCGACGAGGCGACCGATGTTTTGGTCGAGGACGTCAACCATCGCCGCATAAACTTCCATGCGGTCTCCTTCCCATTGTTTGGCTTCGGGCGATAGACTGTTCCATGCTGGAATATGGGCGGCTCGCGGCGAGAGTGGCCATTTGGCAGGAAGTAGGCCGGACTCAATTTGTTTTTCGTGGCGTCGTTGGCGAAGGATGTCCCATCCTTTAGTATACTTGCCCTTATATTTTTTGACTTCAGTTTTCGGAGCCTGCAGTGGGTAGTGCGGAGCGTTGTAAGCGCAGTAGAGAAAGAAGGGGTCTGGGTTTCCCCCTTCTTTGACGCTCCAATGCTGATCAATAAAATCGAGAGCGTAGTCGGTGATAACATTGGTGGTGTAAAATGGTTTTCCTTTGTGAGTAGCGGGGACTTTCCATGGCTTGCCGTCGAGCCGGAAGGTGTCGTCGCCGGTGAAGAAGTTAGTTGCTCCGGAGAGATGGCCCCAGTAGCGGTCGAAACCAAAGTTCGTGGGTTGTTTAGAAAGATGCCATTTCCCGACCATCATCGTATGGTATTTGGCGGGTTTGAGGACCTCGGCGATACTTGCACCGCGTGAGAGTGATGCCCCGCCAGCTTGGTCACAGTAGAGGCCGGTGAGGAGCGAGACACGGGAGGAATGGCATTTTGCGGTGTTGTAAAATTGGGTAAAGCGGAGCCCTTCTTTAGCTAGAGCATCTAGATTAGGGGTGTTGATTTCCGAGCCATAGCAGCCGAGGTCAGAAAAGCCTAGGTCATCAGCCATGATGATGACGATATTCGGCTTCTTTTGAGCCGCAGCCCAGAGGATCAGAAGAAGAGATATGATAATAAGGCGCATGATGAGATCCTAGACCCCAGAATAATGAGCGGGCATAAAAAAATTGATTGGACGTTAGTCTGTTTTGAGCCGCAAAGAAAATAGAGATATTCTTGTCTTTAGTTAGGGAGTTTCTTTGGCTTGCCCGAATCGGGGCAGCAAGGGTGAGGGCGGGTTCTTGCATCATGCATTTGAATACTATAGTGGCCATGAATGATTCGAATGCTTACAGCTTCTCTTCTTCTAATTGAGCTGGTCGCTGCGATTCCAAAGAAAGGGCCTTTTAAACAGATCGAAGATGTTAAGGGGCTGCCAAGAGTGCTCTTGATAGGTGATTCGATTTCAATTGGATACACTCTTCCGGTCCGGAGTTTGTTACATGGAAAAGCGAATGTTCACCGCCCGCCTGTGAATTGTGCCGCAACAATTCATGGCCTTAAGAGCTTGGAGAAGTGGTTGGCAACTGGAGGAGAAAATAAGAAGTGGGATATCATTCATTTTAATTGGGGTCTTCATGATCTTAAATATATGGGGCCTAACGGTGAAAATCTTGCGGACCCTAAGGCCGAGACTAGCAAGCAGCAGGTGGCTCCAAAGGCTTACGCAAAAAATTTGCGCGAGTTGGTGAAGCGTCTGAAAAAAACTGGAGCGCGCTTGATTTGGCGAAATACAACCCCAGTGCCAACGGGCGTGCGAGGACGGGTGCCAGGGCATTCAGCCGAGTATAATAAAATCGCGGCGA
>JAKMGP010000161.1 GCA_022424905.1 Akkermansiaceae bacterium
ATGTCTGGCATGGCAAAAATGGGGTGAACCTCGAAGACTACAAAAAAAATATCACAGCGATAGTCGATAAGGCTCAGAGCGCTGGCGTCAGGGTCTTGATCCTCACATCAACGATGATCAAAGAGGATCAGAGCGGCGACCTGAACCAGAAGCTTATTCCCTATAACGACTTTCTGCGTGCACTCGCGAAACAAAAGAAGTGCCTGCTCGCTGACCTCAATGCAGATATGCAGGAAGCTTTGAAGACCGCTCCTGCCGATCGGCCAAAAGGAAAAAAACTCACGGGCGACGGGGTCCATATGAACCCTCATGGTAATGTCATGATGGCGCGCGGTGTTGCGAAAGCCTTGGGTTTTAGCGACGAACAACTGGCTAAGATCGTAACGAAGTAGTCGGTAAGGTATTCTCAATAGCTGGAGGTCAAAAGGCCCTTTGCGCTACTACATCGGAATCCCTACGTTAGGGTTATAAATTGGCCAAAAATTGCTCACCTTTTTACATTTAAGGGTGTGTTCAAAATCCCTTTTGTGGGAGAAGCTTTCGGCTGCCTCGGAATCATACGTCCACTTAAGGACCAGTCACAGGTCTGATAAAGGCTAGGGCATCAGGGTTTTGCTAATCTGAAGTAGTTTTTCGAAACCTCGGTCACCGGGAACACCATTTCGAGATTTCCTTGAGAGTTGGCAATGTTTTGCCAAGAACTAGGGTCCAAATTTTCCGAGTGTTGCAGAACCGCGTCTGTGTTCTCCCAGCTTAAGGTGACCATGCCATCGATCGGGCCATTTATGGTAATTACTCCTAGATCAGAGGATAAGACCTCGGGCTCGCGCACCATATTACCGAACTGGTCGACGGGCAGGGGATAGTTTCCAGTCTCACGGATATAGCGGATGTGATTGTTCTGGAAGCCGGCTTCGCTATCCTCGCCATTAATGGAGAACTTGTATTCTACTCTCTTTGGTTGGCCGGCCAGAGTCTGGAATTTGATGCTGTAGATTCCATCCTCCGCTACGGCGTCTCCTGATTCGGCAGTTCCATCGTCGAGGAGTTCGAACCCATCCGGTGGAAATGACCATTCCCACCAGGTGAAATCGAAAAATTCACCATTGATGTAGACCCTATCCGTTTCCAAATTAAAGGGCGTTCCATCCAAGGCGACAGCGTTGTTCATGTTTACTGAAATGACGATCTTGGTGTCTTCGGTGAGATTTGAATCAGGTCCAATATCGCTAAAGTAGCGGACGGGAAGGACTTGGAGGGCCTGTTGGGCTAGGATAAATATCCGGTTACTTCCATTCTCCCACTGATCACCGTTATAGACGTATTTGTATTCGACGCTGTCGCCGGGAGCAATGGAGTTGATAGTCGTTGTTCCGGAGTAGATTGGCGATCCCTCCGATATTGGCTCAAGTTCGAATCCGGCCGACCAGCTAGTGAACGCACCACGCACCTCCAACCAATCGAACTCAGGCAGAAAAAGTCCGTTTTGAATGAGTGGGGCCATATTGACTTGAAAAGTGACTTCGACTCCTCCGCCAGGATTGGTATCGAGATCATCGAAGAACACGGTATCGAGGATTTGTCCTCCAGTCTGATAGTTAAACCTGCGATTACCGTTTTCGCCTGTCCCAACGTTGCCCTCCCAGATGTCGCCAGAGGTAGCACTGCCGATAAAGAACTTGTAGTCAACTTGAGCTCCGTCTCCCTCAAAGATATCGACCTCAGCTTCGTAGATAAAGTTACTGCCAGCTACAACGGTTAAGTCGGTGCCGCTCCAACCATTGAAGGGTCCTCGGACTAGAAGCTGATCATTGCTCGGATCGTAGCGGCCAATCGCGATTTGAACCGACATGTCTACTCGGAAGGTAGTGGTCTGTGCTTCGGCGAGAAAAGAAAAGAGGCAAGGGAGTATAACCAAGCTGAGCTTAGAGAGGAAGCATCGCATTTCTTCAAGGTAGTGATGAGGGAGAATGAGGGAAGAGAAAATTAAGGGTCTACAAGGATTTAAAAAACTCTTTTGTTATTTAAAGAATTTGGGATTCTTTGATCAATGAAGTTGGTAGGTTCTTTTAAGGTTTTTAGCTCATTCTTTGGAATCCTATTTTGTGCTGGAGCACTTGCGCAGAATCCCGTTTCGCTTCCGCCCAGTCCCCCCGAAAAAGAAGGGGTCTCCTCGGCTGCTATTCTTTCTTTTATCGAACGGTTGGAGAAAGATATTGATGCGGTTCATAGCTTTATGATTCTTCGTCACGGCAAACGGATCGCACAAGGGTGGTGGGCGCCATTTGATGAAAGGACACCGCATCTCATGCATTCGTTGAGCAAGAGCTTCACCTCGACTGCTGTTGGATTAGCGATTGAGG
>JAKMGP010000163.1 GCA_022424905.1 Akkermansiaceae bacterium
CACCCGATTGTCCGATGCGGAGTTCGGCCAGTTTCGGGTCTTTGATGAACTGGAGAGCGATGTATTGGATGAAATCCTTGAGTTGGGCGGTGATAGTTTCCATGGCGTAAAGTTGTTGCGGAGTGTGCCGGGAGTAGGAGGGATTGAGAAGGAATATTTATGGGGAGAGAAATCAATCTGTCGGATTAGGGGTTTCCAGTGGATTGAAACCCTTAAAACAGGCGTGTTTTGAACTTGCGCAAGAATGGCTGGACAGCTGAAACGACAGCGTAGCCGAAGAAATCAACGACTATTTGGAGATTGTTCCCGTCTTTCCGAGGCGATTGTGCCTGCCCGACGATAAAAAAAGTTACGATGAGAATAAATGATGGGCGGGCGAAGGGAGGTGATCAGAATTTTAAAGCAATTCCAGTGGTGAGGGTGGAATCCGTGGATTTTCTCATTGCAGCAGGGGTATTGTCTTTGGTCAAAGCCCAAGCGATGCGCCAAGCAAGATTCGGAGTGATGTTTGTGTCGAGCTTTGCGCGAGCGGAAAAAATGTAATTCTGTCGGTCGGATGGGTCAAAAATCCCAGTGATATGCTGACTGAAGTTGAGTTTTTCACTAATTTGCCAAGTGAAATTTTGAGCCGCCGTGATGGAAAAGAAATCTTCGGTCAAGCCACCAATTTTCTCAGATGTCATACTAGGCCCAGCTTCTACACTAAGCGTGATATCGTTCTGTTTAAGCAAGTAGTACCCGCCAGTTGCGCTCGGGGTGAATCGATAGGAAACGTCAGCGATGTCGTCGCGGAAGTATCCGAGCCCCCCTCCTAGGAAGTAGGTTTCTTTAAAAACTCGATTGTGTTGGATGTTCGTGCGGAGCGAGTCGGCGCTAGTATCACCACCGTTCTCGGAAAAACTGTAGGTGAGGGATAGGAAGGTCTCGTCGTCCTTTTTTCGGTATGCGCTATCGATTGACGCTCCGAGAAAGAGGCTGTCAGAGTTTCCTTTGGCAAGAGAGTGATTTAGAGCGGCAGTGGTAGTCCAACCCATTTTGATCTCTCCCGTTTTTTTGTCTTTCGGCTTTAAAGTCATGCGATTCGATTTGGTCGACTTCTTAAATCCTCCCAACGAGTAAGAGAGACCGGTTAGAAGAAGAATATCAGACTTATTTTGGCTAACGGCCGGAGTATTATCGTATTGATAGCGAAGAGCTGTTCGAAGCGACCAATCTTCGGTCAGGAGGATTTGGATTCCTGCTTCAGCGATGAAGAGGGTATCGTCGAGGTCAGAAGCCTTTGGCGTCAGGATCGTAGACTGCCAGACCTTCAATTCCTTGTTGAATTTGTGTTCAAACGTTTGAGCTAGTCTGATTGAAAAATAATTGTTGCTCAATTTGTCTTGGTCTTCCCAAGTGTAACCGGGGCCGGTTTCGAGTGAGAGCTTGGTCTTGTCGTTTTTAAAAAAGTAGTAGCCGAGTGTGACTCCAGTATCAAAACGGTAGTCAAGGTCGGCGATTTTGTTGTTGAGAAATGAGCCGAAGCTTCCAATGAACCATTGATTATCAACGAAGTGATTGTATTGGCCAAAAATTCGGAGGCTGTTGGTGGTAGCGTTCCCACTGTTTTCCGAGTAGAAAAAATCAGCTCCAAGGTGCCCTTCGTTTTGATCTTTTTTATAGGTGGCGAGTGCCTGAAGTCCGTAGTTGTTGCTGTTAGCATTTCCTTGAGCGAGTCCAATGCTAGCCGCTCCGGTGATTTCCCAAAGCGGGTCCTTTTTTATGTCTGTCACGGTCAGCGCACTCAGAAAGTCACCGGGTGAATATGTCTCTGATGCTGGAAGAGGAAGTAGCAAAAAAATTGAAAGACGTAATAGTAAGAGGGGGGTCTTCATTAATTTAAATGGGTAGCGCGCTTTACATGGGGCTCTCTTTCCTAGTCTAGCGTTTCTTTTTGCCACCGCCTCCAAGAAGATCGTCGAGGCCGCCCATGTCATTCATATTGGGCATTCCTCCACCTTTACCCCCCATAAGCCCTCCGAGGCCACCTAGTTCGCCAGCTCCAGCGCCACCCATGCCACCTAGTTGTTTCATCATATCCTTCATTTTTCCTTTCGACTTCATCATTTTTTGCATCTGGCCGAACTGCTTTAGGAGCTGGTTGACTTGCAAAATAGTGGTGCCGGATCCTTTGGCAATACGCTTACGGTGGGGCGCTTTGATAAAGATAGGGCGAGAGCGTTCACGCTTAGTCATTGAGAGAACAATGGCTTCCATTTGCTTAATTCGCTTGTCGTCGAGGGCTCCGGTGGGAAGCTGTTTTTTGATCTGCCGGAAGCCAGGAAGCATTCCGAGGATGCCATCGAGGGGGCCGAGGCTCTGAATCATTTTCATTTGCTCGAGAAAGTCGTTGAAGTCGAATTTCCCGGACTGCATCCGCTTGGCAGCGGACATCGCTTTTTTCTCGTCAATTTTCTCTGAGACCTGCTCAACCATTGAGACCACATCACCCATGCCAAGGATTCGGTCGGCCATACGGTTGGGGTGGAACTCGGCGAGGTTCTCCATCTTTTCGCCTTCTCCAATGTATTTGATGGGTTTGCCGGTGACGGCACGCATTGAAAGAGCGGCGCCTCCTCGGGCGTCACCATCCAATTTTGTCAAAATGAGACCTGTGATCCCGATTTCCCTATCGAATGTCTGGGCGACAGAAACAGCTTGCTGACCGGTTGCGGAGTCAGCAACCAGAAGTGTTTCACCGGGGGAAAGAAACTTGTGAAGCTCCTTGAGCTCATCGAGCAGATTGGTGTCTAACTCTTGGCGGCCGGCGGTGTCAAAAATAACGACGGTGCCATCTTGTTCTTTAGTCCATTTGATTGCGCGCTTGGCTGTCTTGACGAGATTGGTTTCGCCCGGATCGGGAGTAAATACGGGGACATCGACTTGTTCGGCAAGCTTCGCGAGTTGGTCGATGGCTGCGGGACGATAAAGATCAAGGGCAACGAGGAGCGGGCGTCGGCCTTCTTTTTTTAGGCGAAGTGCTAGTTTGGCTGCTGTCGTAGTTTTTCCAGCTCCGTTAAGACCGCAAAGAAGGACGTATCCGGGAGAGTTAAGATTGATGGGGGCTTGATCGCCGCCAAGGAGTTCGGTGAGTTCGTCTTGGAAGATCTTAACGATCTGTTCACCCGGTTTGATCGATTTTAGGACGTCTGCGCCTTGGGCTTTTTCCTTAACGTTAGCGATGAAATCTTTGACGACGCCAAGCTCAACGTCGGCTTCTAGGAGGGCGAGACGAACCTCCCGGAGGGAGTCGGCAATGTTCTTTTCGGAGATTTTTCCGACACCCCGGAGGTTCCGGAAGGTTTTGTCGAG
>JAKMGP010000177.1 GCA_022424905.1 Akkermansiaceae bacterium
CCCAGGCATCCCCCTTGGTAAAAAGGCAGATTTTGGTGGCTTGTGTCACGGCGGCAGCCCGAGATGGAAAGCTCTCGAGTCAAGAGGCGGAGTTATTGCGCACGATTGCCGATTCTATCGGATGTCCGCTGCCCCCATTTCCGGGCGAAGTTGTGGAAGAGGAGATTTAACTCGTCCTAGACTTGCATTTCGAGGAGGTGCGGTTGAGGTTCCGTTGTAGAAGATGCAGAAGGAACGAGCGCCGTGGTGGTTATGGCCAAACTTGCTGAGCCTCGATGCTCCGTTGGTTGCCTTGGCTTGGGCGTGGATGTTTTCAAACGCCTGGGGGGTGGTGAGCGTTCCTTGGCAACTTTGGGCTACTCTAGGGGTTTCGGTGTGGATTATTTATGCGCTCGATCGAATTGTTGATGCCCGCCGCGAAGAAGATCCAAAGCTTCTTGATGCGAGGCATCATTTTCATCGGAGCTACTCCAAAGTTTTCTTGAGGGTCGTTACGGTTGGAGCATTATTTTGTCTCTACTCGGTGTTATTCAATCTTGCCCAGACAGTTCTACAATATGGTTTGTTCATACTAGGATGCGCTGTCGTTTACTTCGTCATCGCGTTGAAACAATCGAAATCAGAACAGTCTGGCCTTGGGAAGAATCTCGTTGCGGGTCTGACATTTTCATATGGCGCTTCGGCGGGTATTCACGCTTACTCGCCAGTTTTACCTTTTGGAGATATGGTGTTTTCTTCCGAGGTCCTTCTCTTCGCGGCACTTTGCCTAATTAACATGACGGCGATTGATTTTTGGCGATTGAAGGGCGAGGACGATGAGGATGCGGCGGCAGTCTTGAATCTGGGAACACTTCTCGTCGCGGGGTGCGCGATGTATATTTATATTAGTACTTTGAAGCGAGAGGCCTTTTTCTTTAACGAGGATTACTATCACGAGCAGATGTTTTATAAGCCCTTTGCCGTAGGAGTTTTAGTGGGCTCGGCTGGCTTCTTCTTATTGAACCAGGCACGCCGAAAATTTGAAGCTGAGGCCTATCGGGTGTTAGTCGACGTGGCGGTGGCTGCTCCTGTTTTTGTATTTTGGGTCATGATCACTCTCGATGGTGATCCAAGAACTTGATTTGGGGTTGAGCGATTTGGAAACCTGACGCACACTCAAATGCGAAGTGATGAGCGAGACCCCCAACTTACCTAAAAAACCTGCGATTCTAATCCTTGGCGCGCCAGGAGCTGGAAAGGGAACTCAGGGTGCAATCCTTGCTCAAATCCCACGTTTTTATCACTATTCCAGTGGGGATGTTTTTCGTCAACTAGACACTCGGACTGACCTTGGTCGTAAGTTCGTAGAGTATTCGAAGCGTGGCGAATTAGTTCCGGATGAATTGACGGTTCAACTTTGGGCAAGTCATATGGACGATCTTGTAACGAGCCATCGATACAAACCGGATATCGATATTCTTTTGCTTGATGGAATACCACGGAATCAGGATCAGGCGAAAATGCTGGAAGATCATGTTGAGATTCATGCGGTCTTCCACCTGAGCTGTCCGAATCGTGATGAGCTTGCAAGGCGACTCCGCAAGCGTGCGCTCAAGGAACAGCGACTTGATGATGCCTCCGAGGTCGTCATTCAACATCGGATTAAAACTTACGAAGATGAGACCAAGCCGATTCTTGATTACTATGGCGAGAATTTACGGTGTGATATTGATGCTACGCAGTCCCCAGCAAAGGTGGTTTACGATATTCTTGCCAAGCTCCAAACGCTTGATGCTTACCAGCGGATTGAGAACCAAACGATCTAGTGATGCGTCTGGTTTTTATGGTCACAGGGGAAATTTCTGAAGCTACTTTTGCTGACGCGCTCACTAAAGAGCACATGGTGGTGGGGCTAGTGACGCAACCTGACCGACCGGTCGGACGCAAGCAGGTCATGACTGCGCCAGGGGTCAAAGAGATAGCTCTTGAGGCGGGGATTCCCTTGATCCAGCCGGAATCGGTTCGCGAAACGGCGGCTCTTGACCAGATCCGGCAATGGAACCCAGAGGTCATTGTGGTGATGGCGTATGGGCAGATTTTGCCGCAAGCTCTGCTTGATATTCCATCGAAAGCTATCATCAACCTGCATGCGTCGTTACTTCCAAAATATAGGGGCGCTTCATGCATTCAAGCTGCTTTAAAAAATGGTGATGCTGAGACTGGGTGGAGTGTTATTCACGTGGTGAAACGCCTCGATGCTGGGAATCTTATTTTGCAAAAAGTGGTTTCAATTTTAGAAGGTGAGACCGGTGGGGAACTTCACGACCGTCTTGCGCAGGCTGGGCCGGCTGCATGTCAGGCTGCCTTGCAAATGCTTGAGAGCGGCCCGGTTGAGGGCGATGCTCAGGATGAATCTTTACAAACTTATGTTCCTAAATTGGGCAGAAAAGATGGTTGCTTAAACTGGTCTAGGCCTGCCAGAGAACTGGAATGTCTTGTGCGAGCCTTTCATCCTTGGCCAGGGACTTCGGCTGAATTGGGATCGAAGAAAATGAAGGTTTTCCCCCCGGCTGGAATTGGCGAAGGCCAGGGTCAGCCCGGAGAATTGCTAGGGGTTGGTGAGGAGACCATTGAAATAGCGTGTGGATCTGGAAGTCTTATTCTTAGAGAGGTTCAGCTGGAGGGGAGCCGGCGAATGAATGGTGGTGAGCTCGCACGAGGGCATCTGGAGCTTTTGAGAGCAGGGTTAAAATAGTTCGCCTTTTTAGTCAGGCGATATTAGTATTTTACCCATGCGAATAATTTTCACCCTTTTGACGGTTTCTGCGTGTTTTGCGTCCGCGACAACTCTTGAGGTTTTGAGGGTTTTTCAGCCTCTCTCTCTTCACGGGACGGATGTTGATCACGACTTCAAAGGAGAGGCGGTGCAGGCTCATATTTTTGCTCGTCCAATGGTTCTGAGTGGAGCGATGCCAGAGAATCTGGTGTTGGCGGTTGCGACTCCTCACCGGATGCCTGCTACTTTTAATTATGAGGTAAACGAGTGCAATTTGTTGACTTTGTTCCAAGTCGAACTTTCTGGGATAATGGGCGATTCAGGTGAGCTTGAAGTATCCTTTGACCTTGCCAAGATGCAGGTCCCCGAGGGTGTTGATTTATCAATCCGGACGGTTTTGAGCCTTTCGATTCAAGCTCTTAAGAAAACTCTCGAGGACTACCATCATCCTGAGAATAAGCCTTTGAAGGTGAAAATCACCATTGAGGGCACTACCAAAAAAAATCGATCCCTCCGCGATTTAAGCGGAGGCTTTGTGGTCACGGGATAAAATTGTATCTTTCGAATTAAGAGAAATTGGTTTGATGAGCCTTTTCCGCTTTTCGGTCAGTTCTTGTCCTGCCACTATCATCCGCAGCAGATGAGTGACCTTGCAGCGATTCGAAACTTTAAAAGAGTGGTCTTGAAACTTAGCGGCGAAGCTCTGCGGGCTTCCGGAAGTCACGACAATATTTCCCCCGAAATCGTTGAGCGAATTGCGCGCGAAATTCATGGAGCTAGACAGGTGGCAGACGTGGAACTCGCCATCGTAGTTGGTGGCGGAAATTTCTGGAGAGGGGCTTCGGCAAGTGCGCGAGGAATGGATCGGGCAACCGCCGACTATGTGGGAATGCTTGCAACGGTCATGAATGCTTTGGCCTTGCAGGCGGCGCTCGAGCAGGAAGGAGAAGAGTGCATCGTTCATTCCGCAATTCATATGCAAAATGTAGCCGAACCGTTTATTCGGCGGAAAGCGTCTCGGCAAATGTCCCGGGGTGCGGTTGTTATTTTTGCTGCTGGCACGGGGAGCCCCTTCTTTTCGACCGACACCACTGCCGCGCTACGAGCTAATGAGATGAATGCAGATGTTATCTTTAAAGCGACCATGGTGGATGGTGTTTACGATTCGGACCCCAAGAAAAACCCAGATGCCGTTCGTTACGACACTGTCTCGTTTCGCGAGTGTATCAGTAGCGAACTCGGTGTCATGGATTCCACTGCGTTTAGTCTCTGTATGGATAATGATATTCCAATCATCGTTTTTGATCTTGAGAAGGAAGGGAACATCGAGCTCGCTCTCAATCACCAGAACATCGGCACTATCGTTCATTAATTATTAAAAACACCACTAACATGGAAGCAGCGGAAGCAATCAAACAGGTCGAAGAGGCCATGAAAAAAGCAGTCGAGCACACAAGCTCGGAGTTCACTTCAATCCGAACAGGTAAGGCCTCGCCGGCCCTAGTGGAAAATCTTGACGTTTCGGTTGCCGCTTATGGTAGCGTGATGAAGTTAAACGGGCTCGCGGTCATTACTGCGCCAGAACCCCGGATGCTTGTCGTTCAGCCCTTTGATCCTTCCACCTCGGGTGATATCGACAAGGCGATTCGCGAGAGTAAGCTCGGTTTAAATCCTGTAAATGAAGGTCAGCGGATTCGTCTTCCAATCCCCGAGCTTTCTGAGGAACGCCGTGTGGAGCTTGTGAAGTCTGTAAAGTCAATGTCTGAGGAAGGTCGTGTGCGAATTCGAGGAGCCCGCAAGGATGGTATGGATTTAGGCAAGAAGATGAAATCTGACAATGACCTTACGGAAGATGGTCAGCGTGACTATGAGGCAAACGTTCAGGATTTAACCAATAAATATGTTGGCGAAATTGATTCTCTAACTGACGCAAAAGAGAAAGAGGTGATGACTGTGTAAAGTCGATTGGCCCTTTTTATACAACTGCAGATGGCGCGTCCTTCTGCAGTTTTTTTGTGGGGTGTCGATAGAGCCGAGACGATCGAACTACGGATGTTGACTGGAGACCAAGTTCGTGAAGGATAGGGGGATGATTCTCGTGTGGTTTTTCATAGTTCCTTTAATTGTCCTGCTTATCTTACGCGTTATTTTTTTCAAGGGGGCCTATTCTCAACCTTCTCCACCACCTCAAGGGATTCTCGATATGCACTGTCACACTGCGGGGTTTGGTGCGGGAGGGAGTGGGGCAAGGGTTTCAAACGCCTTGCGTGAAAGTTGGAAATTTAAGCTGTATCTCAAGATCTTTGGAACAAGTGAAGAGGAGGTGAATGAGAAGGGAGATGAAATTGTCATGGATATTATCGTTCGTCAGATTGCGAAATCGCAATTTATCGACGATGTCGTCATTCTTGCAATGGATGCGCCTTATGATGGCAAAGGGAATCTTGTCGAAGATCAAATTGAGGTTTATGTGCCGAATAGATTTGTTGGTGAGGCTGTTAAGACGAAGAAAGGACTTCATTTTGGGGCGAGCGTCCATCCCAACCGAAAGGATGCGCTGGAGGAATTAGAGTGGTCGAAGGAAAATGGTGCAATCTTTGTAAAGTGGTTGCCGAATATCCAGGGCATAGATCCGTCGGATAAGAAGTATCGGGATTACTATCTTAAAATGGTGGAGTTAGATTTACCGCTTTTGACCCATGTCGGTGATGAAGATTCGTTTTCGCGAACCGATAATGCTCTTGGGGATCCCAAACTACTTAAATTTCCCTTGGAATGCGAGGTGCGGATTATTGCGGCTCACGTTGCGAGCTCGGGTGTGCGAGAAGGAGTAGAAAATATCGAGCGTTTGCTTGAAATGATGCCCAACTTCTCAAACCTCTATGCTGATATTTCCACTCTGACACAGATGAATCGGAGTAAGTATTTGCAGCAGGTCCTCAATGATGAAAGGCTGAAAGGCCGGCTCATGTACGGAACTGACTACCCGCTTACAAATACTCCGCTTGTGACGGCTTTACAGTTTCCGCTGCGGCTTACGATTAGGGAGATTGTTGATATTGTGTTGACGAAAAACTCGTGGGATCGTGATGTGAAGCTTAAAGCTGCACTCGGTTGCCCTAAGGAGGTGTTTGAATTAAGTCGGAGTTTTTTGAGGTTAGCTTCGTGAGAGACACTACCGAGTAGTTTCCATTTAAGTGTGTTTGGAAGGGGGGTAATCTGAGTTCTTCACCGAACTGGGTTCCTCTAAATGAGCATGATTGAGCGGGAGGACTCAACAGGTAGGTAGGGATTGATTTGTCTGATGAGTGAAGGTGTTTGAGCTAGAGCTAAGTAATGAGATTGGGAGTGAAAACTTTCTTGATGGAATCAAAAAAAGCGACCCTGCGGCTAGGCAAGGTCGCTGAAGAGGTTTGATAAGAAGCTAGAAGCTTGTGTCCTACTTATTCACCGGAAAGTCCTTTTGAGAGTACATATGGCCGGCCGAGCGGCCTGAGGTTTCCTTGCGGATTTTGGTGACGGTGGCTTCGGTGATCTTTGGAGCACGGTTGGTCCAGTTTGCTCGAATAAAGGTTGAGACATCGGCGATGTCTCCATCTGTGATTGTTGGGTTGACTCCAAGACCTGGCATAAAGGCCTGAGGAGTGAAGGTCTTTCGATTGATCTGGATTGGGCCAGTCAAGCCGTGGATGAGGATCTTTACGAGACGGATCTCGCTTCCGATCACCCAATCGGATCCGTCAAGCTGGGGGCCTAGGTTAGCTAGTCCTGCTCCGTCCTGACCATGGCAACCGATACAGGCTGCCGTAGTGCTGTAGAGCTTCTCGCCTCGGATAAATGAAGCGAGGTGCTCCCCCTTAAGAAGAGTTTTTGGATCGATCTGCTTCTGCGGGCCGCTCTTGGATTCTTGGAGCCATTTGTCGAAGCTTTTCTCGCTAAAGCGACCCCTGTTTACTTTATCAAAAAGAATCGCGGTTCCGCCTAATCCTGAGATTGCGGCTTCTCGAACAAGTGATGTTTTATGATGCTGTTTGAGGAAGGCGACGAGCGTTTCCTGTGCAACTGGACTTGGAGTCGCGGCAAGAATACGAGCGATGTAAGGAGCAGTCATTGCGGTTGCCCTCACGGCTGCCACCGATGACTGGAGCTTTATTAGTTCGCTGTCAGTCAGCGAGAGTGCAGCGTAAAGTGCACTTGAAATAAGCTCTTCGTTCTTGGAAGTGAGAGTTCCAGCGAGGTGCTCCGCTCTCAGTGCTCCAAGGCCTTCGAGAGTCCAAAGTAAGTGGATGTTGGTTAGGTCACTAGCTGCACCGGTTTCGAGTGCCGCGACAATAGGTTTGGGGTCAGCATTGCGGTCGATTAGTTCCTTCTGTGCAAGGTCGCGAACCGCGCCGATCGGGCTATCTAGTTTTTTGATGAGCTCGATATCGGAGGCTTTCGCGAGGTTTTCGACTTTTGCTAATGGCTTATTGGACGAACGAATACGGTAGATGCGGCCGTGTCCATAGCCCGGGCCCTCTAGTCCGCGACTGAGAGTTTGACCACGAAGGTAGGTGGTCATGTAGGTCTTGTGCTGGATTATGCCGTGATACATGTCCAGAATGTAGAGGGAACCGTCTGGTGCATTATACATATTGACTGGGCGAAACCGCTCGTCGGTAGAGGTGAGGAAGTCGCGTTTTTCAAGCGGGTGCGATCCCTTGAGTGTCCCATTCTCATTTTCAATGCCGATCATTTTGATGAGCTGGGCGGACGATTCACAGACAAAGCCATTTCCGTTGACCGACGCGGGGAGGTTGTTCCCACGATAAATCACAGGGCCGCAAGCTCCGGTAGCGTTGGTGAGCTTAAAGGTTTTGGGATCAATAGTGTTTGAGCTGTAACCGTTGTGCGAGGAAATGTACGCACGGTTGAGACCCGGAGTGACACGGCCGGGGAAGACAGCGTTTGAGCCAATACGCTCGGTCGTTTTGGACTTCATCTTGGCCGAATTATTTCCGTTAAGGAGGTTAGGAAGAACTCGATCTCCGATTAAAAGAGTACTATTTGAGTTGTGGAAAAGGCGACCGAAGTTGTCCCGGCTAATGCCCCACTGGCCACGGAAAGCAGTCGAGTCCTTGATGATTTTGTTTTCGCCGGGAATGAATTTGAAGCGTGCGTTCGACTTTGCGTTATACAACCAGTTGTCGATTCCAGTCATCAAGCCGTTGGTCTTGTGTTCGACGTTGCCGCCGGGGGCGAATTTATCGTCGACCACCACAGCCTTTCCTTTCGGTTTGTCGCCGTCTCGGGCCACGAAGTAGAGATTATCTTGGTCACCATAAAGAATGCCGCCGGGGACCAGAGAAATCGCGCGAGGAAGAACGATTTTGTCAAGAAAAGTGGTTCTCTTGTCTACTTTTCCGTCCCCGTTAGTATCCTCTAGGATAGCGATACGCCCAGTAGCTCTGTTTTCAAGCTTGCCATCAATATCCGGCATGTAGCCGCGCATTTCGCAGACCCACATCCGCCCGGAGGGATCGAATGTCAAAGCGACTGGCTTATCGACCAGTGGCTCTGCAGCAACAGGTTCGATTACGAATCCCTTCTCGATTGTAAAGGTCTTGAGTGCTTCGTCGACGCTTAGAACCGGAGCAGGCGGGATCAAGTCTTCAGGGACGATTTTACCCATTTTATCATGTCCTTTTCGATCGCCGTTTTGGGCGAGGGCAGGGGAAAGGCCGACAAGACCGATCAGGCTTCCAACAACGAAGTATCTCATACGCTGAAAATACGTGCTTAAATTCTGAATACTAACGAAAAAACATCTAAAAGCTGAGCTTTTGGTGATCGACCAGCCCTCCGTAATGATCGACATTTAATTATGAAATCACTGGTTTTAATAATATTGAGCGTTTCGCTTGCTGTTGGGCAATCTCTCTTCGATGGCAAATCCTTAAAAGGGTGGGTGGTTCAGGAAAAGGAGGCTTGGATGTGGACAGTCAAGGATGGCGCGATTGTTGGGGGTTCGCTCGATAAAAATGTTCCTCACAACACCTTTATTACGACGGAGAAGCGCCATAAGAATTTTGAGCTTACTTTGCAGGTGAAAGTTGAAGGAAAGAGGCCCAACGCAGGAATTCAGGTCCGTAGTGAGCGGATCAAGGATCATCATGAAATGGTCGGTTATCAGGCTGATGTGGGGCCTGGATATTGGGGAAAACTTTATGATGAATCACGTCGACGCCAGTTTCTGGCGCCTTTTGCAACGAAGGAAGCTGCAAAGGCGGCAAAGGGGGGGTGGAATGACTACAAGATTCGATGCGAAGGCAAGAGAATCCGGATGTGGATCAACGGGATCCTCACTTGCGATTATACTGAGAAGGATGAGTCGATTCCCTTGGATGGCTATATCGCGCTGCAAGCTCACAGTGGTCCGCCATTTGAAGCAAGCTACCGGAAAATCACCCTTAAAGAACTTTAAGAAGTTTGGGGAGCACTCATTTTTTTTGATGAAGGACTTTGAACGCCCCACCAGCTCCTTCGAAATCATTCGTCCCAAGGAATTCAGCTTGAGTGATCAGGCTTTCTGTCTCCAATCCGATTTTCTCACCCCATTCGATCAGATCGGGAAAATAAACGTCGAAAGTGAGGTCTTGCTTGCCAGGGTTTTGGTAGGCGTCGGGAGGAAGGAGGCGCATGTGGTGAGCATAGGCACGAAGTGTTCCGAGGGGGCGACGGTGGTAGATTTCTTCTGAATCGCCGCCATAATCGAGACTTAGAACTTCACCTTTTTTAAGTTTACTGAGATCACTTCGAAACCATTGAGCAATGGATTCGGCAACTTCAAAGCGAAGTGGTAATTCTTTAAATAATGAGGAATTGGGGATGTCGTGGCACGTTTGCCAGATTTCTTCCTTTTTTGGACCGAGATAGAGCTCTTCTAGTGATTGATTAAATATCCGCACCGGAAAGGCATCAAAGAATTCATTTGAAATGATAAGGGCTGCACCACGAGTGGCGGCTAGGGTGTCACTGAGAGTAGTGTGCCAGGTCCCCTTGTTTTTCTTCTGCTGTTGCTTGGCGAGGTGGGGAGAAATTTCCACGAAATGGTAATCTAGTTTCTGGCGGAGAAAAACCCCGAGAGAGTTTCGGATATCCTTAGCTAGGGTTCCATCGCCAGGGCCGAGTTCAATCACTGGGAGCTTTCGGCCTTGGCGTTTCCAGGCGGATTCAATCCACTCAGCAATTCTTCGAGCGAGAAGTTTTGTAAGCTTAGGGGTGGTAGTGAAATCACCCCGCGGGCCAATGATCGACCGTGGACTGGTATAGTATCCCTTAAGCCCATAAAGTGCTTCAGCCATGAAATGGTCGAAGCGAATGGGTTCGGATTCAGGAGTTGGTGAGGAGTTCTTCACAGCCCTTGATGTCGAGCTTGCCAGAGGCGAGGATAGGGATTTCTTCAACTGGGATGATTGTTTTAGGACACCAAAGTGAGGGGAGACCTTCGTCGAGAAGTTTGTAACGAAGATCGAGGTTTTCTTGCTCGATCGCAGGACCGGAAATCGTCGAAAGAAGTGCGATGGCTTCACCTTTCTTTTCATCTGGTACGCCAACCACGGCAACTTTCGGCTCGATTTCGTTGTCGAGATTCCAGACGCGGTTGACAGCGGCTTCGACATTTTCGTGTGGAACCATTTCGCCGGCGATTTTGGAAAAACGGGAGAGTCTGCCTTCGATAAAAACGAAACCCTCATCATCGATGCGACCGACATCGCCTGATTTAAACCACCCGCTTTCATCAATCACTTCTTCCGTGATTTCTGGGCGGCCGAGGTATCCGCTGAAAACATTCGAGCCCTTCATCCAGATGATGCCAGATTGATCGATCGTGTTTTTCTCGTCAGTGGCCGGGTTGGTGATGCGGATGGCAATACCGGGTAGGGGGGGGCCGACAGATGTGAAGCGCTGGGAAGGGATAACGGGCAGACCGTTTTTAGCAGCGGGATCTGGCAGGTTGATTGTAGCGGCGGGAGATGTCTCAGTGAGGCCGTAGCCTTCCATGGGGAGGATCCCAAATTTTTCTTCGAAAGAATTGGCAAGGCTTACGGCGAGCTTTTCGGCTCCGGTAACCACGATCTTCAAAGATGAGAGCATTTCGGGGTTGATGCGGCGCATGTATCCACGGAGGAAAGTGGGAGTGGTGAGGAGGAGGCTTACTTGATGTTGTGAAATCAATTCAGCGAGGCGTTTGGTCTCAAGTGGGGACGGGTAAGTGACAAGGTCATGGCCTTCAATGATGGGGAAAAGGAGAGTGGCCGTAGTGCCAAAGGAATGGAAAAGAGGAAGGCATCCTAGGAGTTTAGTCCCTTCAGGAAGATCAAGTTGACGGCCGAACTGACAAACATTAGCTAGCAAGTTTCGGTGGGTGAGTGGAACCCCCTTTGGTTCTCCCGATGAACCAGAGGTGAAAAGGAGGAGTGCTTCTTCGTCGCCTTTTGATTTTCCTATGCCGTGGAGCTTGGCGATGACTTGTGCTGGGAAGAGCTTTCCAAGTAAGACCCACTTAACGATTTTTTTCTTAATCCTCGGAAGAATTCTTTCGATGAAGAGGAGGTCTCGGTTGGGTGGCCATGGAAAATCAGCGACCTTTCGAACAAAGGGGTCAGCGGTGATAAAACGATCTAGGTCAGCTTGGCGAATTGCGGATCCGATGGCTTCATGTGAAGCCGTGAAGTTGAGATTCACCGGGATCTTATTAGCGAAAAGGACTGCGATGTTGGCAATCGTTCCACCACGACCAGGAGGAAGTATTACACCAACACGCTTTTTTTTGGTTGCGAGTTTTATTTCCTTGGAAAGAGCGAGGGCCGCTCCGAGAATTTTTTCGAAGGAGAGTTCGGAATCGTCGGTGCCGTCGTAAAGACTGTTCTTCTTAGAATGTTTTTTGAGCCCCTGAAGGATTGCCATCGCGAGAGATTCTTTAAGGAAATCACGGCTGGAAAAACTTTCTTCGGAGGCGATTAGAAGTGCTTCACGGTAGCGGGCGATGGTGGCCTGACCACGAGGAATAGTTTTGCTAAAATTAAGGATGGCGGCTGGAGACTTAGCCGGTTTTTCGATCTCAAGTTGCATTTCTGCCGGGACCGAAACATCAAGAGGCGCGATAGGGATCTCAAGTTGGCAGAGGGCTTTGAGAATATCGGAAGGAATATGGCAGGAGGAGCCAGGACGAACGTTGGTGACACCAGGAACAAAGATGAGAACGCCATTAGCTTCAATTTTAGGCCCAAGATTTCTACCGACGTCCGGTAGAGATTCATCCGTTTTAGAAAATGCCGCCCCACGATGACCACTGTGCTGGAGGTAAGACTGGAGTTCCTCGGTAAGAGTTACGGTTTCTTCGACCAACCAGGTGATGTTTCGACCAGCTAGGCTGGAAGCAAGTTCATTTGCTTGGTTTGCATCGAGTCGACTAGGCACGATGAGGCACCCGTCTCTTGGGAGACGGTCCAAAGAACGGACCTCGATGGGAGTGCTCATGAGAGAATCTGGTGCGGATGTGATCGCTGCAGGAGGAAAGCATGAATTCCTCTGGGTCAAAACGAAAAATGCCCAAGTCCCGCTTTCAGGCTTTCAGCAGCTCTGTCGAGTTGTTAAGCCTTCCGAAACACAATTGATATGGAAAAAACGAAGACCGCCAAAGGGCGTTATTGGAGGGCACACTTACGATGTGTGGGGACGCTCCTTTTGATTTGGTTTCTGACCTCATTTGGTTGCGGAATTCTCCTGCGGGATTGGCTTGATGGGAATTTTCCGAGTGTGGGGTCGGCTCCGTTTGGTTTTTGGATGGCGCAGCAGGGGTCGATCATTTCCTTTGTGCTCATTCTATTGGGCTATAAATATTGGATGGAGCAGATTGAATCGAAGCTTGAACAGGATAAGGAGGAAACGAAATGACTCAAGATACTTGGAATTTCATTTTTATCGGGCTTTCTTTCGCTCTTTACATCGGCATTGCGGTTCGCCAGCGGGCGGGATCAACAAAGGAATACTATACGGCTGGTGGTGGTGTTTCTCCATTTGCCAACGGAATGGCAACAGCAGCCGACTGGATGAGTGCGGCGACGTTTATTTCGATGGCAGGTTTACTGGCAACGAGTGGATACGATGGTTCCCGTCTTCTGATGGGATGGACCGGTGGGTTTGTTCTCCTGACAGTCCTAATGGTCCCTTTTTTGCGGAAGTTTGGAAAGGCGACGGTCCCCGATTTTATCGGTGATCGCTACTATTCCAAGACAGCCCGATTGGTGGCAGTCGTTTGCGCGATTTTTATCTGTCTAACCTACATCATGGGGCAGATGAGAGGAGTGGGTGTTGTCTTTTCCACTCTTTTTGAAATTGAAATCTCTACTGGAGTCTGGGTTGGAGGAGCGATTGTTTTCTTCTACGCTGGCCTTGGTGGGATGAAGGGGATTACTTACACGCAGGTTGCTCAGTATTGTGTGATGGCATTTGCTTACACTATTCCGGCAATTTTTATTGCGATGACTCTCACTGGGAATGTTATCCCTCAGTTTGGTTTTATTGGAGAGTATTCGGCGAATGGCGAATCGTTGCCGTTTTTAGATAAGTTGGATAATATTAACACCGAACTAGGTTTCGCAAAATACACCAGCGGGTCATTACCCCGAATCGACATGTTTTGCATTACAGCTGCCTTAATGTGCGGAACAGCAGGACTACCACACGTAATTGTTCGCTTCTTCACCGTTAAAAATGTGAAGGCTGTCCGCACCTCTGCTTGCTGGACGCTAGCATTCATCGCAGTGATTTATCTTACAGCTCCAACAATTGGAGGCTTCTCCAGAGTCAATTTGATCCAAAAGCTCCAAGATACTCCTCGTGAAGAAGCTCCTGACTGGTTTGGGCATTTTGAAAAAACGGGTTACATGAGCTGGCAGGATAAAAATGGAGACGGAAAAATTCAGCATTTTGGGCCGGAACGTGAAAAGCGTGGAGATCTAAATGAACTCACTTTTAAGCCTGATATCATGGTGATGGCGAATCCCTACATGGGAGGTTTGCCAAAGTGGGTTATCGCGCTTCTCATGGCCGGATGTATCGCCGCGGCACTCTCGACGGCCGCCGGGTTACTCTTAGTGCTATCAACCGCAATTTCGCATGATCTTATGAAGAAGGTCGTGAAGCCTGATTTGAGTGATAAAGAGGAAATAAGATACGCGCGTTTGGCCTCCCTGGGAGCCTTGTTGGTCGCGATCTACTTCGGGATAAATCCACCTGCAACTTTCATTGCGAAAACCGTGGCCTTTGCCTTCGGGCTGGCTGCTTCTTCGTTCTTTCCAACCTTGTTGATGGGGATCTTCTCTCGCCGGATGAATAAAGAAGGTGCTATAGCCGGAATGGTTGCAGGAATTGGATTTACTTTGGCCTACATCATTTATTTCCAATTCATGGGAGGGACGAAGGACCAATACCTCTTTCAAATTTCACCGGAAGGAATTGGATTCCTTGGGATGCTCATCAATTTCGCAGTTGCCTTTACTGTCGCGCGATTCACTCCTGCTCCACCGCAGGAGGTTACTGCGTTGGTTGATAACGTTCGTTTTCCCGGAGGCAAGGAGACCGCTGCACAGGATCACTAGGCTGAGTCTTTGGGTTGCAGGAGCAAGCTTTCGCAATCCAAAGAAAAAATCCGCTATTCCTTTTTCTTAGCAGCCTTCTTGGCCGTTTTGCGAGGGGCGAACTCGAAGCCAATTTTCGCGGTGTCGGGATCAAGAGTCAGGTGTGCTGCGAAAGCGCGCTTAGTTTTTTTAGAGATAAAACCAGGTAGGAGATTAGTCTTGCCGCTGACGAGCATTTTTTCAACATCAGTGGCAGTGAGCTCTTTCTGTAAGATGGTCTTGCCAAGACGGAAGCCATCTGGATTTTCTTTTGTGACCATGGCCGGAACCATAAATGCCTTATCGGTTTCATACAGTTTGGCCTGTTTCCCGTTGGTCAAAATGACCTCTTTGATCATTTGATCCTCTGTGAGGTCATCGACAGATTCCAAGTCGGAATCGAAAACAAAGCCGGTTTTCCATTTTCCTTTCTTGCCGGTTTTGGAGACTGCTTGAGTGAGTTCGAGAGCAGCTTCAAATGGACGGTTGAAACGGGAAACGAAACCCTCACGTTGTTCGAGGAATTTCGTAGTAAAAAGAGTGGTGGCCTCTTCTTCTGTAAGGAGGCGTCCGGCGATGTATTTCGAAATTCGGAATCCACAATCCGGTTCGCGGCACTCGTAGGTGGCGTCGGTTTGCTTGAGCTCGGGAGCATTACAGTTTGGGCAGGGGCACTTGAGGTCGTCGAAAGGACGGGAAATGATTTCCTCGTAGTGGCCACGCGCTTTCTGGACAACACTCTCGGTGAATTTTTTGATCTCGTTCATGAAAGCGTCACGAGCGAGTTCTCCTTTTTCCATTTGGTGAAGTTTTGCCTCCCAGTCGCCAGTCATTTCAGGACTAGTGAGTGGCTTGACGTCCATTTCCTGTAGGAGGTCAATGAGGCGAACACCTTTGCCCGTTGCAATCAGTTCCCTGCCATCACGAGTGATATATTTTTGGCGAATGAGACCTTCAATAGTAGCGGCGCGAGTGGCAGGAGTTCCAAGGCCACGCTCGGACATTGCTTCGCGGAGGGCATCGTCATCGACAAGTTTTCCGGCGCCTTCCATGGCAGAAAGGAGGGTGGATTCAGTATAGCGGGCAGGTGGGTTAGTCTCCTTTTCAAGCATTTCGATTGCGACGGCCTGGGCGTTCTCACCATCCTGCACGACACAGAGTTCATCCTTTCCTGCGCCAACGCCAGGCTTACGACCGTAAACAGAAAGCCATCCAGGAGTAACGAGGATTTTTCCGTCGGTGCGGAAGGTGTCTTTTTCAGAACCGTGGTCGATGGTCGTGAGGCGCTTGGTCACTTCGAATTCGGCGTGTGGGAAGAAGACTGCGAGGAAGCGTTTCACGATCATATCGTAAAGTTTGGCAGCTGGTTTGTCGATTTTGACAACGCGACCGGTCGGGATGATCGCAAAGTGATCGGAGACCTTGGCGTTGTTAAAGATACGCTTCTGAAATTTGAGACGGTCGTTCTTGAGGGCGTCCTTGGCCCAATCGGCCAGATCTGATGATGACTCGGAGAGTTCAGTGACGATTTGTTTTACGTTCGCCATATAGTCCTCGGGGAGGTAACGCGAATCGGTTCGAGGGTAGGTGATCATCTTGTGACGCTCATAAAGCGTCTGGGCAAGACCGAGGGTGTTCTTGGCGGTGAAAGGAGCTTCACGCTGAAGGGTGGTGAGATCGTAGAGTTGAGGGGCGATTTGTTTGGTCGGCTTTTTTTCCTCGGTAACGGTGCCAGTTTTGTTCTTGCAGCGGTCTGTGATGAGCATTGCTTTTTCCTTATCCCAGATTCGTTCGGCACGACCATGAGGGAGTGCCGCGTCTTTTTTGAAGTCTAGGTCAACCCATTTACCTTCGTAATCACCAGCAGCGACGCCGAAGGTGCCGTGGACTTCGGCGTAAGGGGTGGATTCAAAGGCTTGGATTTCCTTCTCACGTTTCGCGAGGATAGCGAGGGTTGGAGTTTGAACTCGGCCGGCAGCAGTAATATTAAAGCCGCCATGGCGGGAGCGGAAGCAGGTGAGAGCGCGGGTCGAATTAAGGCCGACGAGCCAGTCCGACTCCGATCGGCACTTCGCGGCATCCGAAAGATTCGACATTTCTTCGCCCTTGCGGAGGCTTGACCACGCTTCTTGGATGGCTCCGGTTGTCATGGACTGCATCCAGAGTCGTTTCACCGGCTTGCTGATTTTCCCGTAGTCCATGATATATTGGAAGATGAGCTCACCCTCGCGTCCGGCATCACAAGCATTTACAATTTCGGTGACGTCTTTTTTACGGGCTAATGAGAGGACGTGTCTTAGGCGACCTTCGGATTGTTCGATGGGTTGGAGAGCAAAGTCAGAGGGGATAGCGGGGAGGACATCAAACTTCCAGGGGAGGTTTTTACCGTTTGGGCCGGTCGGCATTTTAAGCTCGATGAGGTGACCAACCGCTGAGGTAATCATAGCGTTGTCATTCTCGAAATACTGGGCATCGCGGGACTTTCCCTTCTTGGTGAACTTGCCAAGGGTTTTGGCGAGGGCTTTGGAGAGATCTGTGGCAACAGAGGGTTTCTCTGCAATGATGAGAGTTTTTGACACGAGCCGGACTTAGGGCTTGGAGGGGGGGGATGGAAAGGAATTTCTTTTAAAGAAGGATCTTTCCGAAGGAAGATTGTGTGAAATTCTCTGCTAGGTTTTGCGTGTGAAGCGTTGGCCAGGGAGGGATACCACGAGCTTACGAAGCTCCATTTTCATCAAAATGACAGAGATTTGATGGGCAGAGAGCTGCGTTTTTTCGACGATCTCATCGATCGATTGGTCATTCCCGCTAAGCGCCTTTAAAACGGCGTTTTCCTCGGAGCTGAGGTCTACGAAGTTTTCGATTGGCCGAGGTTCTTCGTTTTTTGGAGTGGAAAAGTTGAGATGTGAGAAATCTTCGAGGATCTGCGATCCGTCGGTAACGAGGATGGCTCCTTCTCGGATTAAATCATGGCAGCCACCGGATGTTGGGCGATCGATCGGGCCGGGGACGGCGTAAATTTGGCGGCCGGCTTCGAGCGCAAAATTTGCGGTGATGAGCGAGCCGGAGCGGCTAGGGCATTCGACGACAAGGAGCGCGCGGGACCAGTGAGCGACGATACGATTTCGTTGAGGAAAGGTTTTTCGGCCCGGAGAGGTTTGAAGAGGGAACTCGGAGATGATGGCCCCATGGCCATCGGCGATTTTTTCGGCAAGAGCTAAATTCTCCGGTGGATAAATTTGCATTAGACCAGATCCAAGAACTCCGATCGTCCGACCATTCGCGGCGACGGCGCCTTCGTGCGCTGCGGTGTCAATCCCACGTGCCAATCCTGAGATCACCGTGAGCCCGGCACTAGCGAGTTGAAAGGCGAACTTTCGGGCTGCTTCGCGACCATAGTGTGTGAGCTTTCGGGATCCGACGATGCCGACGGAGTGGAGGTCATTTTCCTGAAGATCTCCCCAGACATAAATGACGATCGGAGCATCGTAGGCGTCGCGGAGTGCTAGAGGGTAGTCTTCATCTTCTTGGGTCAGTATTTTTATATTCCTTTCTTTGGCGAGTTGCAGTTCTGCGGAAGGGTCGGCGTAATCTTGCCATTGGGTGATGAGTTTAGCGGCTTCCGGACCGATTCCTTGGATTCTTTGCAAGGAAGAGTTGCTTTCGTTTAGGGTGCTTACGGCGTTGCCAAAATTTTCGAGGAGGCGGCGAATTTTGACCGGCCCGGCAACGGGAAGTTGATTGAGGGCAATGAGTGCTTCTGTTTCAGTCATCGATCGATTTCCATTGTGCGAGTTGTTCCGGGAATGAACAATTAGTGCAATTGCTGAGATCCTCTAGGCAAAAATCTTGATACACTTGAAGAAGCGCTTGTTGTTGCCAGGCAAATCTCAAATATGGCTTGGCGCTTGCGAGTGACCCGAAGAGTCTTTCGCAAGAACGCTTTACTTTTTGATTCGGAGCTCCGGCACGTATTTTTTGGAATTCGGCCCAAGTTTCGGAGTGAAGGGGGTAGAGGGTGTTGATAAGGAATTCCTCAAGGCGTGCTTTTCCGATGAGTTTGATCGGTCTTTCGGTGCGTGCTGAAAGCAGGGTATGATGGTGGTTCCAAAATGGTTCGCTCAAGGTAGCGAGGGATTTGGAAAAGTTTTCGAAGGGTGGATTTTGGCGTGCGGATTTTGAAAGCGATGGCCATTGTCGAGCGGCGGCGGCGAGGGCGGCAAGTCTGCGCTGGGGATGGTTGCCAGGACGGGTTGCTTGGGTCGACCAAGCGGGAGTGCGAGGTGTGGAAAATTCGTAGCTAGGGCGATGCTTCCACCAGCGTGTCCACAGAACCTCGAGCCATTCACGGGAGTCGTCGGGTGCCGTTTTGTGTAGATTTGGTGAGAGGAATCCGGCAGTGCCGAAGATGATCGCGTCAAGGTCTTCGGGATTGTGCTGTAGGAGTTTTTTGATGGGAAGTCGTTGTGCGAGGAGGCGCATCGGATGTCGGTTGGCGGAGTAGCCAAGGGCGTCGGCTAGTGCCTCCCAGAGCGCTTGTGAAAAACCATGGAGTTCGACGCACCCCTTAAAACGGGCCGCCTTCAGTTGGGCTCGATACTTGACGGATTCACGGAGGAGGGACGTGATGTCGGCAATTGCCATGTCAGCAAGGGGGCGAAAACAACGACCAGGTCGGGCGAGGGCTTGGGTCAGTCGGGGGCGGCCGAGAGCGGTGCTGACTTCGGCAGGTGAAAGAATAATGCGGGGAATGTCACGATGATCTGAAGTGCGAGTAAAGAAGGTAGGGCCTGTGTCATTGATAACGATGTGGAGGATGAGATCGTTAAAGGCTGTTGACTGATTGTGCCCGTGTCGCTCCCAATTTCTCGAATCGAGATCGAGTTCAATGGGTCCGTGGTGGCGTTCCCCATCCACCTCGATGGTTGCGTTTATGAAATCGGGCCCAGCGCCGTGATTCCACTCACCGGGAGAAATAATAGAGATTTTTTGGCCGTGATTGGACAGATGGTCTCGCGAAAAATATCCCGAAAACCAACGCGACTGGATTTCGAGTTCATCAAAGCTTGGGGTTGCTTGGTTCTCGGCAAGTATGTTGGTTTTATTCGCCGTGGCTTTAAGTAGACTGGGGTAGGTCATACTTACTTTTTCGGCTTGGTGGGCGGTGGCGCGGGAGGATCAAGAATTGTTAATAACCCTTCAACGGCTTTCACCTCTGGAATGTCTTTATAAGTAGACTTGGCTTGCTTTAGGATTTCGATGGCGGCTGGAATTTTATTGCGCCGACGTTCTAGTTCTACGAGATGAAGATCTTGGCGAAGTTTGTCTGCCGAGTTGGTGAAAAGTTTTTTGGCTCTCTTGAAGCCCTTTGCGGCCTCTTCATTTTTGCCACCTTCCAGCGTGTGAAAAGCAACCATCTCATAGACAGTGCCACTTTTTGTTCTTTCGGCAGCTTTGAGCAATTCGGTGAGGCGAATTTTAGGATCAGGGAACCTAGTTTGCGCGTAGCGAATGAGTTTGTAGTCACGATCTTTTAACATGGCATTGGTGCGAACGGTGGTGGTCTTAAAAGGCCTATAGAGAGGGTCTCCAATCACGATGTTTTGCCACGAGAGGACGTTGATCGACATATAGGCGGCTTCTACAAGACTGTAGTCCTTAAGCAGTCTATCATAAAAGATATCGAAACGGTGAGTGAAACCAAGGTATGGTTCCCATACATTTCCAAGGGTCGCGGCCGCTCCTCGATCAATCAGCCCGACGCTCCAGTTTTTTGACGGATTCAAAAGTTGCGCGCCACTAAAAGAGTGGAGATGGACAGCGATGGCACCCCTTTTAAATTTCATTTGATCGTTAAGAAAAGGGCCGTTGCGATGTTGGGTATACCACCCAAAATAGATAGCGGCATCACGCATGGGGTAGTTGGTGACGAAGGTGTTTTTCATACGGTCAACTATGGTGGGCGTGGCTGAGTTGATAGAGGCCTTGGCGATGTTTTCGATCCAATCATCACCCAACTTATAGCTTCCTCCCCGGGTCCATAGGTCCAGATAAGTCATTCCCCACAGGCCCTCTTTTTCGACATCAAGGGCGTCTAAAATCATGCGGTTACAATGGTCATAGGTGTTGGCATCGATTCGACCCACCATGACCATGAATTGTGCCGGATTAGTCGCCGCAGAGATTTCTTTGTTATAACAGGGATTTGGAATTGCTCCTCCAATGGGGTGATTTACGACTCCCAATAGACTAAGTTCGGAATCAACGGAGGCTTCATTTTGCTTTTTGAATTGACGGGTTGTCGACTCTTCGGCTTTAGGGACTGCCTCGCGGCTGATTCGAAGTGGTATTCCCTTTATTAAGGCGATACAGCGAATCGTCGTTTTGAGTGGAACGGAGTTCCCATTTTGGTCTTCACCTAGTTCCCACCATCGATTTTCCGTGAATTTTTTCACCAAGGGTTGTCGGATCGCCGTTTCGTAGGTTGATCGGTCGATGGTAGTTTTTTGGGGAACTTCAAGTCCGATGAGATTCGACGGAGGAATGAGGCGGTTCCGGGCATAAAATTCGGCTAGTTCTTTTGATTCGGGAAGAGTGGAATTATAGACAACAACGACTTGATTAGGAATAAGAGGTGTTGGCTTGGACAATATCGGCAAGCAAAGGGTGAGAAATAGAAGAAGGCGAAGCGTCATGACTCTAAAAGGTAAGGGTCAATCCATCGTAAGCCAGAGAAACTTGTGGTGGCAAAGAGCGATTCGTTTCCTCCCAGGAAAGTTCGTGGGAAAGATGAGTCAGGTAGGATTGGTTAGCTGTGATTAGATCTATAGTGTCGAGTGCCTCGCTGATATTCATATGAGTGTGATGTTCTTCATGTCGGAGCGCGTCGATCACGAAATAATCAAGGTCCTGCAGGAGCTCTAAGGACTGTTCTGGGATCACTTTCACGTCGGGAAGGTAGGCAAGGGATCCAATCGTAGGGTGGTCGAAGCGAAACCCATGGGTGCGAACCCAGCCATGCTGCACCTCAATGGGGGTGATTTTGAGGCCATTGAAATCAAAGGGCCGCTCCACTTCGCGTGGTTCGGGGTGAACGTATCCAGCTTGGTGATTAGCACTCGAGAAAGCCCACGGATACATACGGGCAAGCCCGGCGAGGGTCTCAGGTGAACCATAAAGGGGGAGAGGAGAGTCGCGCTTCCAGCAAAAAGCTCGGAGTTCATCAAAACCAGCGACGTGGTCGAGATGCTCGTGGGTGTAAAGGACGGCATCGACTGCGGTGAGCTCTTCCCGCAAGGCTTGTTGTCGTAGATCGGGGCCACTATCGATAAGGATACGACCCCAAGAACCTTCAAAAAAAATTGAGCTGCGGGAGCGATTGTCGTGGGGGTGATCGGAGCGGCAAACCTTGCAGGAGCAACCGATCACAGGGACTCCCACTGAAGTGGAGGTGCCAAGAAATAGGAACCGTGGTTGAGATCTGTAGCGAGTCATCGTTGCGTTGTGGGAAGAGAATTGCATAATCCTCATGTCACCGCAAAAACGAATGCTTAACCTTCTAAAGATCCGCAACTTGGCCCTAGTCGAACGTCTGGAATGGGATCTTGGTGGGGGCTTGGTAGGTGTGACGGGCGAAACCGGCGCGGGGAAATCCGTAATTGTGGGTGCTCTTAAGTTGATTTTGGGTGAGCGAGCCGACAAGGGGCTCATTCGTACTGGCGAAGATCAATGCATGGTCGAGGCAATTTTTAAGCTTCCTGAATCTTCGGTGATCGATGCAATCTTGGAAGAAGTTGGTTTAGATTGCTGTGAGGAAGATGAGTTGATTATTCGTCGTGTGATCGGAGCTTCGTCGAATAAGCAATTTGTAAATAATGGTGCGGCGACCTTGGGTGTCTTAAAGAGAATCGGGCAGCATTTGGTCGATCTTCATGGCCCCCATGATCATCAGTCCTTGCTTTCAACGGAAAGGCAGTTGGCCCTACTGGATGCTTATGGGGCGGCCGGCGAAGAAGTGAAGACTTATCGTGAACGCTGGGCTGCTTGGCGCGAGGCAAGTGAAGAATATGAAACTGCGCGTGCTCAGCGCGAAATTAGTGATCAGGAAAAAGAGTTGTTGAGGTTTCAAGTCGAGGAAATTGACTCGGCAGGAATCAAAACGGGGGAAGAGAAGGATTTGGAGGAACGTTATCGGAGGAGTAGCAATGCAAACCGTTTGGGCGAACTGGCAAGTAAGGCTGTGAATTTAATCAGCGATACGGTTGGTCCAGGATTGGAAGACCTTCAACGTGTGACTTCTGGATTGCGCCAGATTGATCCGGCGATCGTTGATTTAGCGGAGGAGGTAGAGTGCTCGGTGGCGCAGATGCAGGAACTTGAGCGCAGCATTGTTGATTATCTCGATGATCTTGAGATCGATCCGTCGGAAGTGCAGGAGGTTGAGGATCGTTTTAATTTGGTTGAATCTCTCAAGCGGAAATATGGTCCAACTCTGCAGGATGCACTGGATCACGCTGAGGATGCTCGACTGAAATTAGAGGGCTCCGATAACCGTGAGGAATTTCTGGCGCGATTGAAACAGGATGTTGACCTAGCTTTAAAAAAATTGCGGGCAGTTGCGCGAAAAATTAGTTCAAAGCGGAAGAAGCACGCGCCATCTTTAGCGGAAGAAGTGCGCGGACATCTAGTAGATTTGGGCTTTGAACAAGCGGAGTTTGAAGTGCAGTTGAATGTTCGTGATGAACCGGGAGCGTTTGGCTGGGAGGATGTCGAATACCTTTTTGGACCCAATCCTGGTGAGCCGCTAAAGCCGCTAAGGCAAGTCGCATCAAGTGGCGAAATTTCGCGGGTTATGCTTGCTGTCAAAAACGCGCTCGCAGATCAAGATTCGACCCCGCTGATGGTTTTCGATGAAATCGATGCGAATGTGGGTGGTGAAATTGCGCGAGCGGTAGGCGAGAAGATGGCGAGCCTTGGGGAGCGCCATCAGGTTGTTGCGATTACACACTTTCCACAGGTCGCGGCGGTGGCACACCAACATTTCCTGGTTGAGAAACGAGTGGAAGGTGGTCGATCATTTTCCTCGTTAACCGAAGTGACGAGTGGATCGCGTGTTGACGAATTAGTGCGGATGTTGGGCGGGGGAGGAAAGCAGGCTCGAGCAATGGCAAAGTCGCTTTTAAAGTGAAGATTTCGAGCCAAGAAAGCTTGTTGAAATAGCTTGGGGCACTTTCTAAGGTCCCCATGCGGGGGAGGTTGGCAAATCGATGCCATTGATGGGGCCGGCCATTGCAGGTTCCTACTCGGATGCGATGGCTTCGGTGAGCTCCCGCTTGCTGAGATCGTCGCCTGTATAACCGTTTTCTTCGGCATATTTTCGGACGTCAGCGGTGATTTTCATAGAGCAAAAAGTAGGACCGCACATCGAGCAGAAGTGCGCAGTTTTAGCCCCTTCTGCCGGAAGGGTTTCATCGTGGAAATCGATCGCACGGGCAGGATCGAGTCCGAGGGCAAATTGGTCTCGCCAACGGAATTCAAAGCGGGCTTTTGAAATCGCGTTATCTCGTTCCTGAGCGGCAGGGTGTCCTTTGGCCAGATCCGCCGCGTGAGCGGCGATTTTGTATGTGATGACACCTTCACGGACGTCGTCCCGGTTTGGGAGACCCAGATGTTCTTTTGGGGTGACATAACACAACATAGCGCAACCATACCACCCAATGTTGGCTGCTCCGATTCCTGAAGTAATATGATCATATCCAGGCGCGATGTCGGTTGTGAGTGGTCCAAGCGTGTAGAAGGGAGCTTCGTGGCACCACTCGATTTGCTTTTGCATGTTCTCTTCGATGAGCTGCATGGGAACGTGACCGGGTCCTTCGTTCATAACTTGACAACCTTTCCCCCAAGCGCGGGTCGTGAGTTCGCCTTGCACCTCAAGTTCTGCAAGTTGGGCGTAGTCATTGGCGTCTGCGATTGAGCCGGGACGCAGTCCGTCGCCGATAGAGAAGGAAACATCATAGGCGGCGCAGATGTCACAAATATCATCCCAGTGGGTGTAGAGGAAGTTCTCTGCGTTGTGAGCGAGCGCCCATTTGGCCATGATGGACCCGCCACGGCTTACGATCCCAGTCATACGGCGAGCAGTGTGAGGGACGAAGCGTTTCAAGACGGCCGCGTGAATGGTGAAGTAGTCGACTCCTTGCTCAGCTTGCTCGATGAGAGTGTCACGGAAGAGTTCCCAAGTGAGGCTTTCGATTTGGCCATTGACCTTTTCGAGTGCTTGGTAAATCGGGACGGTTCCGATGGGGACAGGAGAGTTGCGAATAATCCACTCGCGAGTGGCGTGAATATTTTTTCCAGTGGAAAGATCCATCACGGTGTCGGCTCCCCACTTTGTGGCCCAACGCATTTTTTCAACCTCTTCATCAATCGTGGACGCAACGGCTGAGTTGCCAATATTAGCATTGATTTTGACGAGGAAATTTCGCCCGATAATCATGGGCTCGCTTTCTGGATGGTTGATATTGGCGGGGATGATGGCCCGACCACGAGCGACTTCCGAGCGCACGAATTCGGCAGTGATGAGAGTTGGGATTTCAGCTCCATAGGTTTGGCCAGGGTGCTGGTGATTCATAACATTTCGTGAGACCTGCTGCATGGGGTCAATCTCGCTTGGGCGGGGCATTTCATACCCTTCCGGAGTAGAGTTTTTTTGGCGGATAAACTCTTTAATTTGATCGGATGCGTCATCGGGAATTTCCTCGATGGAGGGATAGCGGTCGTGGATCGTTTTAAATTGCTCAAGGCGGCCCATGTTTTCACGGATCGCGATGTATTCCATTTCAGGGGTGATAGTGCCCTGGTCGGCATACCACTTTTGGGTCACTGGCTTCCCAATGGAGCGAAGCGGCTTACGCTTCAGTCCGGGATATTCTTTGAGTTTGTTTTTCGCGGCTTTGTTTTCGTTATACTTTTCGGCATGGGCTTCGGACAGGTAACCGTTGTCGATGGCTTTGATTTCACGACCATCGTATTCTTCAACGTCCTTGCGTTTTAGGATCCAGTTGCGGCGAAGGGCAGGAAGGCCTTCACGGACGTTGCCTTGAAAATCTGGGTCGCCCCAAGGTCCAGAACAATCGTAGACACGGATCGATGGGTTTTTTTCAGTCACCCCATTGGCGTGCTCGGTGTCGGAGAGGCGAATTTCACGCATAGGAACCTGAAGATCTTTGTGAATTTGCCCCTCAACGTAAATCCGAGTGGAGTTGGGGAAGATGGTCGGGTCTTCAGCAATGGCCTCGAGTTCCGCGGAGTTGTCAATATCCTCAACAAAGTTTCCAGTGTAATCTGAGCGTTGCTTTGAGTTTTCGGGTGTGAGTCCGTTTTCGTCAGGGGAAATCATAGTCGTGGAGTTTTTGAGTTGTAGGGAAAGAAAAAGCCTGTCGGCTCTGGATTTGAAGAGCGACAGGCGTGAGAAAGATTTTGGTCTGACTCCCGATGGTTAATCCGGTAGTGAGGGTATAATCTCAGAATCCCCGAATTGACGAAGAAACACCCCTGTCTTGTTGCGTGAAACTGTGGAGGCGAGTCGCCAACTTGTCAAGAAGACGGGGTTTTGAACATTGCGGGGTGGCTGAGTCTGAGTTAGTTCCTGTCCTGTGACGGAGGAACACCAGATCAAACTCGAATATGAAAGCGCACATTTTTTGCAGTCGCTTTTTGGACACGAGGAAAAAGAGCTTAGGTATCTTGAAGAAAAGGCAGAAGTTCGTTTGGTGACTCGGGATGGGTGGCTGGAAGTTCGAGGTCCAGAAGAGGGGTGTCATTTAGTAAAAGAGATTTTCGCTGACTTGGAGGAAGCGAGGAGAAATGGTGGGGAAGTAACGCCGAGGGATTTTCGAACGGCGGTCGATTTAGTAAGGCAAGGCGGTGAAGGGATTTCGGCCTTGGGAAGGTTACAACTTGTAGGCGCCCGCGGGTGCAAGCCGGTGGTGGCTCGCAGTCCGAATCAGTTGGCATATTTAAAATCGATGGTGGCCAATGAGGTCGTTTTTGGACTTGGGCCTGCTGGAACGGGAAAGACGTATTTGGCGGTTGCAATGGCGCTTGATCTTCTTCGGAAAAAGCAAATCAGTCGCTTAATTTTGACTCGCCCCGCAGTGGAGGCAGGAGAAGCACTTGGTTTTTTGCCGGGGGATATGCGAGATAAGGTCGCTCCTTATTTGCGGCCGCTTTACGATGCGATTGATGACATGTTGGGCTTTGAGGAAGGTGCAAAACGTCTGGAGGATGGTAGTATCGAGATTGCCCCGCTGGCTTATATGCGTGGAAGGACCTTGTCGCGGTCTTTTGTTATTCTTGATGAGGCACAGAATACAACGCGCGAGCAAATGTTTATGGCGCTTACCCGTTTAGGGGAAGGTTCACGATGTATCATTACCGGTGATTCTTCTCAGATTGATTTGAAGGATCATGGGATTTCGGGCTTACTGGAAGCGGAAAAGGCACTTAGGAATGTAGATGGCGTAGCATTTAATCACTTCGACACGAGCGATGTTGTCCGTCATCCTGTGGTCGGAAGAATTATTTCAGCATACAAAGACTTCCGTTCATAATTACTGATCCATGAATATTATTATCGTTGGAGCTGGGGAAATTGGCCGCCACCTTGCTATAGAATTGTCGCGCCAAGAGCATACTGTTTCGGTAATCGAGAGTGATGCAGTTCAGGCTTCCGAGCTTCAGGGCGAAATCGAAGCTAAGGTGGTCGTTGGAGACGGCTCCAGTGTGAATACTCTTGCCGAAGCTAATATCGGTGATTGCGAATTATTTCTTGCTCTTACAAGCGAGAACTCGGTGAATTTGATGTGTGCTTCGATGGTGAAGTCAATGGGGGTAGAGCGAGTGATCAGTCGGGTGCATCCGGGCTTGCAGCGCGAAGAGTGGCTGTTTGATTTTAGGGGCCACTTTGGGATTGATCATATTTTTAGTTCCGAAAGGTTGGCTGCGATCGAGTTAGCGAAGTTTATTCGAAACCCTGATTCATTAGTGGTCGAAGAAATTGCACGTGGACGAATCGAGTTACAGCAAGTTCGGGTCAGCCCCAAGAGTGAGGTCGTAGGTGAGCCATTGAAGTCTCTCAAGTTCCCGGCGAATACCAGAGTAGCATTGGTCAGTCGGGGCAATTCCCACGAAGTTGCCAATGCCGAAACCGTTTTGGAAGGAGGTGACATTGTGACGGTTTTCGGAGCACCTCACAAGTTACGCCAGCTTGTTGGGAGATTACAGAAAGAGATTCACCTGAAGGATGGACCTCGGGTCGTCATTTTTGGGGGCGGGGAATATGGGTTTTCACTTGCTCAAATGTTGGAGAGTTGGAATTGCCGGGTCCGTATTTTTGAGCGTGACCCTGAGCTTGCTCAGAAACTTACCGACCGTCTATCAAGCACGACCGTGATTAATGCCGATGCGACATCGGTCGCGGAGTTAGAGGAAGAACAGGTTGGGGAAGCTGATTTTTTCGTAGCGACCAGCAGCAGCGATGAGGATAATGTGATGACTTGTTTGCAGGCTCATAATCTTGGCGCTAAGAATTGTTTGACTTTGATCCACCGGGCTGATTACGCGAAAGCCATTAGTTTTTCTGGAAGACACTTTGGGGTCGTCGCGGCGGTGAGCCCGCGAGAAGCTTCGCGAAAAGAGATTTCGCGTTACGTCACGACCGAAAAATTTCATGTCGTTCGTAAACTTGGGAAGGGCATCGTCCTCCAAACCCATGTTGCAAAAGGGTCAAAGGCAGATGGTAAAACAGTGGCAGAACTTAAGTGGCCCGATGGTTGCGTCTTGGTTGGCTTACTCAAGGGCTTACAGGCTATTGTTCCTGGGGCCGATGACACACTTGAGGCTGGTGATCAAATCTTTGCGATGGTTGCAAATAAGGCGGAGAGAAAATTTCTTAGGCTGGTTCATTAAGGCTCAAGGCAACCCGGACTCGAGGGCGAATTCAGTGCGCTGTTGAATCTCTTGGGGGATTCAAATGGTTCCTGATCGGGCTGAGTCATCGATTTAAAATGGAGCGGGTGAAGTGAAAGTGAGCCGCTCGCTCGTGTTGGGGTGGTCGAAGGAGAGTTTGCTAGCGTGGAGCTTCATTTTTCCGGGGTCTGTTCCGTTGCCATAAAGTGGATCGTCAAGGATTGGAAGTCCGAGCCCTTTTGGATGGGCTGAATGTACCCGGAGCTGGTGGGTTCTGCCCGTGATCGGCTGAAAATGTATTCGTGATATTCCATTTCTAACAGAGATACGGCGCCAGTGAGATGTCCCCATTTTGCCGTGGATTTCATCGTAGATTTGATAAGGGCGATTCTCAATATCAAGTCGGAATGGAAGCGTGATCGTGCCGCTGTTCCCGAGCTTCTCAGGGAGTGTTCCATCTAGAAGGGCGACGTATTCCTTCTCGGTGAGCCTATCTTGAAATTGTTTAGAGAGGTTTCGATGCGCGTCTTTAGTGAGAGCTAGAACAAGTAAGCCTGAGGTGTCCATGTCGAGACGGTGGACTGCGGGTTGGTCAATACATCCGGGAATATTGGTGCTAATTTGGTGAGCAACCGAATCTATTTTCTCAATCCCTCGTCCAGGAACTGAAAGAAATCCGCTTGGCTTATCGACCACCACGATGTGCTCGTCCTGATAAATAATGGTCATTTCTTCCGGACTTTAAGAATGGCTTCAACCATTTGCCGGGTCTCTTCGATATTGTGTTGGGGATGGGGAGGCATGGGTTGTTCACCCCAAACACCAACTCCTCCTCTAATCACCTTGTTCGCCAACATTTCGATAGAATTCGGGTCTTTGGCATATTTCCCTGCGACGTCGCGGTAGGTTGGTCCAATCGATTTTTGAGTGGTGTTATGGCAGGCAAGACAGGTCGTCTCGGCGATGAGCTTGGTGCCGGGGTGATCCTTTGGAAGGCCCTTCATTCGGGGGTCGGATGGTGAAACTGCGATGGCTTGCGGAGTTTTGGAGTATGTCACTCGTTTGAGCTTACCGTCCTTGCCATCATACCAGGCTGACCCGTATTCAAGAATAAAGAGCTCGCCTTTGGGGCCCAAGGCCATGTCGCCGGGGTGAACAAACCGATATTTTCCGAGCCATGGTTCGTTCCACTCGATGTTTCCGTTGCCATCAAGCTTGATTAAACGAATCCGAGTGGTGGTCCAGTCGTAGGCTATGAGACAGCCGTCAAGTTGTGCTGGGAGCCCCCCCTGATCCTTAAGGTAGAGATCGGAGTAATACACTGGTCCAGCACAGGCAGATGCTCTTGGGTAGTGCCAAAAGGCCGGCTGGGCTGGAGGGAGTTCGGTTAGTCCAGTGTTGTTGATTGAAGTGTTGATTGGTCTTTTAAAATCAAATTTTTCCCCTGTCTTTTTTTCTGCGAAGTCATAATCGGTGTAGGGTTTGTTGTCGGCACTGAAATAGGGCCAACCAAAATTCCCGGCTTTGCGGGCTTGATTAATTTCATCATAGCCGCGTGGTCCTCGGCTTGAATCGCTACCGGCGTCAGGCCCTACCTTTCCCCAGTAGAGATAGTTGGTTTTTTGGTCGACTGAAATTCGATAGGGGTTACGGCATCCCATAACATAGATTTCTGGGCGAGTCTTATCGGTACCTTTCGGAAAAAGGTTGCCTTTTGGGATGGTATAGCCGCCAGTGTCGGTGGGTCGAATACGAAGAATTTTCCCGCGAAGGTCGTTGGTGTTGGCGGAAGTGCGTTGGGCATCATACCACTTACGGTTTTTACCCTCGTCGATAGGAGCGGAGCCATTTGATTGAAATGGGCACGTGTTGTCTCCAGTGGAAAGGTATAGGCAACCGTCGGGTCCAAAAGCTAGAGATCCACCTTCATGGCACGTAGCGTTTTCGCGATCGTGTGGGACTTCTAGTAGGGTTCTTTCGCTGCCAAGTTGCCCCCCTTTAAACGTGAATCTAGCAAGATGATGGACGGGTTTCCCTTTGACTGAGTAGTAGAGATAAACCCACTTATTCTTTTCGTAATTCGGATCAAGGGCGATTCCAAGGAGTCCGCACTCTCTCGCAAATTCTTTTTTTCTTACCTCGACTGGGATGGTTGCAACTACCTTAACCTTGCCATTCTCTGGATCAACCAGTTTCACCGCCCCAGTGCGTTCAGTGACGAATACATGGCCTTTTGGAGTGACTGCCATTTCCATAGCGTCGACAAAACTTCCAGCGACGGTTTCAACCTTAAAGTATTCATCTGCGGGGGCTTTAGCTAAGGAAAAGGGAGAACTTAAAATCAAGAAAACGAAAACCAAATTTCTCATGGCGATAGGATAACGGAATTTATCTCAAGAGCAAGTTTGGCAAGAAGGTCAAATTGGCAATCAGTACTGGTCTAAATGAGTTTTTCAAGATATCTCAACCATGTGAGATTATTTGTGTGTCTTTGCATTTCGGTTCTTAGTTGGTCTTGGCTAGGTGCGGTTATTTTGAAAGAGCTAGAGACATACGGAGTTACTTCATTCCAGCATGCCGGTTCGGTTTCCGAAGTTGTGTGTCATCCCAATGGGATCCACGTCTTGAGTTCTTCCCGTGATCAATGCGTACGTCTCTGGGAGATCAAATCGGGCAAGTTGGTGCGTCGATTTACGGTGCCGGGCTGCGGCGACATGTGGGGAATTCGATTCCTGAAAAAGGGAAAAGAGTTTTTAGCGGCTAGCAGCTCAAATGATATTTTTCGTTTTGAAGTAGCAACGGGAAAAGTCTTGCAGAAGTATTCTCACTCTGGGACGGCCTTCCGCTTGGCCCTTCTTCCTGATGGAAAGAGCTTCATTGGAACGGATGGTAAGAACACGGCAGTGTTGTGGGAAACTGCCACGGGAAAGAGACTAAGAACGTTCTCTGGTCACACCAAGGATGTCTACACTGCGATTGTGGTGAATGATGGTAAAACACTCATTACAGGATCGGAAGATAAGAGTATCAAACAATGGAATATCGCGACAGGTGAGTGTCTCAAGACCATCGTTGACAAACCAGCCTATGGAGATGTCTTCACTTTGGCTGCTGCTCCTGATAAAAAGCGTTTCGCGATGGTATGTGATGGTGGTTATGTGCGGGTCTTTGATTCAGCCACTCTCAAGGAAATTTGGAAGACGAAGCTGGGTAAGGAAGGTGAAGTTGTAGCTTGGGCTCCTGATGGTTCTCTCATTGCTTCGACTTCGGGTGATGGCAAGCTCTACCTTTTTCATCCTAAAACGGGCAAGGTCGTCAAAAAAATTAAAACCGTTCAAAGATCTCACACCCCGATAACCTTCTCCAACGACAGTAAATTTATTATTTCAGGTGGTGACTCTATTTTGCATATCCACAACGTTGAGAGTGGGGAACGAATTAAACCGGAAATGGGTTATCCTGATAGTGAAGGTTATGATCATCTGACAGTAGGCCTAGCCGGTTCGCGGGTTTATTTTGCGAATGGTTCCTCTTGGCAGGTTTTGGATCGCGAAAACCCTGAGGCTAATCGGAAGTTTACGGAGAACCAAACAGTAACTTCGATAGCGCTATCAAACAGTGGTGATTTCATCGCGATAGGTTTTGAGCGTGGCCAGATTAAGGTGCTTGATACGAGGGAGTTTGAATTACTTACCTCAATCGCTGTTAAGGGCAGTGTGAATGGTTTGGCTTTTCTACCCGATGAAAAACGCCTGGTGGCAGGAGGAGGAAAAAACCGAGTAACTCTCTGGGAAATTAAAGGAGGAAAAAGGGTTCGGGATTTTGCTGGGCACACTGATGATGTCGTGGCTTTTGCCTTATCGAAGGACGGAGAGCTTTTGATGACCCTTTCAAGGGACCGCTCGATCAGATCATGGTCTGTGATAGCGGGAGAACAATTGGCCGAATTTAGGCTTGGAAAGGAGCGACCTAGGGGGATTGCCTATTTGGATAGTGGACGTTCTCTCGTGATTTCGACAAACAGCAAAGACGTATTAGCCCGTATTCTCCCAGAGATTCAAGTAGAAGAGGTGATCGACAACGCGGTGGTCTTAAAATTGATCAAGCAGCTTGCTGATGATCGTTTTTTCAAGAGGCAGGAAGCGATGGAAAAACTTGCAGGATTTGGAAAGGCCGTAATTCCTATGGCTGAAGCGATAGAGACCGAAGACCCTGAGGTAGAGTATCGTCTCGTTGGAGTTCGGGATACCATTCGTGGAAGTCTCTCCAGAAATGCTTTTAAGAAAGTCGCGTCTTTAGATGATAATTTGGGTGTGCTGGCGACTGATCCACTTGGCGAATTTTGGGTAGGGAAAATTGGAGATAAAGGGGCGTCTCGTCTTCTGATTGGGGCCGTTGACCATGAATCAAAGGGAATCAAGATTCTGCAAACTATTGATAATAATCATGGATGTCAGCAGCTCTCTTTTTCGCGGGATGGCAGTCATCTTGGCACGGTGAATGCCGATGGAACTTATTCTTTGTTTAAGGTGATCCGAGAATGATTAACCAGTTTCGCGAAGGCCAGATGAGATTGCGTTGATCGTCAATTGTAGGGCGAGAAAATCGCGATTAAAGCGACCATCCTTTGCTTCGATCGGGCTCCCGGCCTCACGCCAGCGTTTGATTAGGGTGATTTGTTGCTCGTGAAGGACCTTTAATGGACCTTCTCGGACTGCGAGGGTTTTTTCCATGCGCGGGCGGCGGGAATCAAATTCGCGGCCAAAAAGTTTGCGAACTAATCTACGTGTTTTTTCGTATTCGGTGAGGATTTGGCCAAGAAGGCGTTTTCGAAGATCATCGTCCTGGCAGAGCTCGGCATATTGTTTCATCATTTCGGGGTTTGCCGAGGCGAGGGAGGATTCAATGTTGGTGAAGACATAGCGGAGGAAATCGAACTTTGGGAGGTTATCCTTGATGTTCTCATAGGATTCTTCGCCGATAGCTTCGAGACCGGAGCCAACACCATACCAGCCGGGTAGGTAGAATCGGGCTTGTGTCCAAGAAAAGACCCATGGGATAGCACGGAGATCCTTGAGAGAGGCCTTTTTGCCAGTACGGCGAGAGGGCCGGGATCCAAAGACACCGGTTTCTAAAGCGTCGATGGGAGTCGCACTGCGGTAGAAGCTGATAAAGTCATCGGCGTCGAGCAGCTTGCGATAGGCTTTGTCTGATTCGGCGGAAAGGGCGTCGAGACTTTGGCGGCACTGTTCAACAGGATTAGCCCGTTCGTTTCGCAACCCAACGACACGGGTGACACCAGCGGTGAGGAGTTCGAGATGGAAGTGCGCGTTCCCTTCGTGACCGTATTTTCGTGGGAGGACTTCTCCTTGTTCGGTGACGCGGACGGGGCCGGCAAGTGCTCCATCGGGAAGGGCCCGCAGGAACCAACGAGTGGGACCTGCTCCGCGACCAATAGTGCCGCCCCGACCGTGAAAAAATTGTGGGACAACACCTTCTGCTCGACAGGCCGCGGTCATTGCTTCTTGGCCTTTGAAAATACCCCATTGGGATGCAAAAACTCCGGCATCTTTGTTGGAATCAGAATAGCCGACCATGGCGGGCTGCATTCCGGATGGATGGGGGCCCATGATGGCGAGGTACTCCGCCAGAATGGTGTTAGCGGCCGCTAAGTCTTCGCCGGTTTCAAAGAGAGGACTAACTGGGAGGCGGGAGCGCCATTTGCCGTTTGAATGTAGCTTGGCGAGTCCAGCTTCGCGGCAGAGAAGCTGGACGAGAAGGATATCGGACACAGAACGCGTCATGCTGATGATGAGTTGGCCTAGGCAATCAGGCCCGCGTTTGCGCAGGTGGGTTGCGAGGAGGCGAAAGTAGGCCAGAATATTATCTGCATCGTCGCCAGCTTCCTCGTAGCGAGTAAGAAATGGTCTTGGATTCGAGAGCTCTGCGACAAGGAATTCACGGCGTTTTTCTTCGGTCCAAGTTGGGAAGTTTTCGCCATCAGGAATCCCGACTCTAGCGAAGAGTTGAGCGGCGGCGGCATCGTGGGCTTCCGAGTTGTTGCGAACATCGAGGGAAGCGAGATGAAGTCCAAAAATTTCAGCAAGGCGAATGAGCGGGAAAATCCACTCGTGCGCGGTCATTGAAGCCTTGGCTTCGCAGAGGGTGTCGTGAGCAAGATTGAGATCAGAGAGATATTCGGCGGTGGTTTGGTATTTGTCCTGCTCGAATCTTTCGGCGACGAGTCGAATAAAAGTCTGCCATGGCTCTAGATGGTAGCGTTTTGTAATTCGGAATCCCGCATCGCCGAGTTCTTCGGCATACGTCGAAATGGCTTCGTTAAGACGGGAAGGAACTTTGGTAAAGGGTGGAGCTAAGGTGAGTTTGTCGGCGACTTTCATTAAATGCCGCTGGTGCATTTCTACTGCATTTTCATGAAGTTCGGCGAGAGTGTTTTTGGTTACTTCTGGTGTGACAAAGGGGTGTCCGTCGCGGTCGCCACCAATCCAGTTAGAAAAGCGGAGTTTTGGATAGGCGTTCTCTTTGCGAAGGTTTTCGATATTCCAACCGGCATCTTCCCACGCGAGTTCAAGGGAGCGGTCAAGGCGGATTACGACTTCGGGGAAGGTTTCGCTGAGATAAGGCAGAGCATTCCGAAGTTCCTCGTGTACTGCGGGACGTTGGACGAAAATTTCTCCAGTATACCAAAGGGTTTGGAGCTCAGCGCGGAGGGAATCTGCGACGCGGCGACCGTAATGAGGGTCGTTTTTGGCGGATTCAAAACTACGGAGTTCCTCGTAAATAGCTTTGTGGCGGACGCGCACGGATGGGCGTTTTGCTTCGGTTGGGTGGGCAGTTAGGACTGGTTCGACCTGAACTTTTTTGAGGGTCGTAAGTACTTCTTGTTCGCTTAACCCGGCTTCGGAGAGGCGTTTGATGACGGAAGGCCAAAGGCCCTTAATGGCATCGGCTCCGTGGGAGGTTCGGCGGGCACTGCGGAATTTCCAAGCGACGCGTTCTTCGACGATGTTGAGTAGTTCGAAGCAAATTGAGAGGAGTTGAGCTCCTTCACGTTCTGCGCCTGAGGGAATTGTTTCAGGAAATGGTTTCCCTTCTTGCCAGGGGACGAGCGAGCGCAGGGCAGCATTAAGCGGGAGGGCCTCGGCAAGCATACCTGTGGTTTCGGCTAGACTTTCGTCGAGTTCGCGAAATCCCTCCGCGAAATATCGGTCGTTCTTAATGTTGTCAGGCATCCGAGGTAAGAATGCTCAGATTTTGAGGGGCTGGCAAGGATCTGTCTTTCAGCTCACGATTCATTCTGCTAATCAACGGCATGAAGAAGATGATTTTTGCGACAGTCGCTCTCACTGGAACCTTTCAGGCTCAAACGACTCCTGTATATGTTGGCACCGGCGCAGATGGGATTTACACTCTCGAACTAAACGAAAAAACGGGAGCGCTTTCGAATCGTAAGCATGTGGTGAAGGGCCAGAACATGGGGTTTCAAGAGGTGAACAAGGAAGGCAGTGTTATTTTTTCGACTTTCAAAAAAGATGGGAAGGGAGCGGTTTCGGCTTATTCGATCGTTAAGGGCAAGTTTACCGAGATTTCGAGCCAGCCTTATGAGGGTCGAGGACTTTGCCATGTCAGTATCGACGCGAATGAAAAAGTTCTTTTTGGAGCGGATTATGGTGGTGGGAAGGTTGTGTCTTTCCCAATTGAAGCTGGGGAGATTGGCCCCGTGGCATCACTGATGCAGCACAAGGGTTCGAGCGTGAACAAACAACGACAGGAAGGGCCACACGCACACTCTATTTATGCTGGGCCTGATAACAAATTCGCGTATGCGCCAGATCTGGGAATTGATCAGGTGAAATTCTATGCTTTCGATGCTAAGGGGACGTTGACTGATAAGGGGGGATTCAGATTGATCCCAGGTTCTGGTCCCCGTCATATGAAGTTTGGTAAAGATGGTTCGCATGCCTATGTTCTTAATGAACTCACTTTGACTGTGACAGGGTTCTCCCGTGATAGAAAAAATGGTGTTTTGACAATGAAGAATACAGTGAGCGTTTTCCCGTCGAAAACAAAAACAGAGAATATGAGCTGTTCCGAGATTAGGGTTTCGCAAGATGGGAAGTTTATTTATACCGCAAATCGTGATTTAACAGAAGAGGGGAGAGATTCCCTAACTGTCCTCTCGGTTGCACAGGATGGGTCATTAAAGCATCTCGAAACGACTCCGGCAGCGGTGTGGATCCCCCGGAATATTAATCTTTCGCCATCTGGCGATTGGCTTCTTGTGGCAGGGCAAAAGTCCAACGAAGTGACCAGTCATCGGATTGATAAGAAAACGGGTAAGATTTCTTTTAGCGGTAAAAGTGCGGAGGTACCGAAGGCGATGTGCATTAACTTTGCACGGTGAATTTCACTCAAAGTTTTAAAATTTGGTGATGAGAGTACATGCTTTGAGTCCTTATTGAGAGGTCGAAAGAGGGGCCCTTTTTGCGGAAATTTAAGCGCGTTTTTGGCCGCGGAGCATGGCCTCAATGAAGGAGTCAAGGGCTCCATCCATGACGTTTTGGATGTTTCCAGTTTCTTCGCCTGTGCGTAGGTCCTTAACCATTTGGTAAGGTTGAAATACATAGGAACGAATTTGGCTGCCCCAGCCGATTTCTCCTTTATCGGAATAAGCGCGGTCCGCTTCGGCTTTCTGCTTGTCTTCCTCAATCTGGTAAAGTTTGGCTCGGAGGGTTTCCCAAGCGACTTCGCGGTTACGTAGTTGGGACCGTTCTTGGGTGGAGCGAATCACGATGCCTGTTGGGAGATGCTTCATCATAACAGCGGTTTCGACCTTGTTCACATTTTGGCCACCTTTACCGCCTGAGCGGGCTGTGGATATTTCGACATCGGAATCTGGAATGTCGATCTCGATGGTATCATCAATTTCAGGTGTGACATCGATAGAGGCGAAAGAGGTGTGTCTTTTTCCTGCCGAATCGAAAGGCGAAATGCGAACGAGACGATGGACGCCACGTTCGGCTTTGAGGTAACCATAGGCGTATGGGCCTTCAATTTTGAGAGAGGCAGAAGAAATTCCGGCTTCCTCACCGTCCTGATAATCAGTAACGGTGATCTTAAAGTTTTTTTGCTCTGACCAGCGATTATACATTCGGTAAAGCATGCCGGCCCAGTCGCAGGCCTCGGTGCCACCCGCTCCGGCCTGGATAGTCATGTAGGCGTTTTTTGAGTCGGAGGGAGAATCGAGAAGGGTAATGAGCTCGAAAGACTCTAAATCTTTACCAAGCTTCTCGAAAGTGGATCGCGCCTCACGTGCCGAATCGATGTCATCAAATTCCTTGGCGAGCTCAATACCCGAGGTTAGGTTTTGAAACTCTTCCTCAAATTTAAGGAAAGGTTCGAGTTTGTCCTTGTTGAGTTTTGTTTCGGCTAAGACTTCGCGGGCCTGCTCCTGTCGGTTCCAGAATTCTGGATTGGCGGCTTTGGCTTCGAGTTCCTCGATTTTTTGGGTTAAAAGCGGGATGTCAAAGATACCTCCTGAGTTCCGACAAGCGGCTCTCGAGCGAGCTGGTGTCGATCGCCAGAAGGTCAGCGACGTTTTCGGTTTCCATACGGGTGCGAGAGGTATGGGAGACGGATGCAGGGGTCAATGGAATTGTTGAACCAAGAGAGAGGACTAGATGCGGGGAGGGACTAGGGTGAAGTGACTTGGAGGCGGAAGAAAAGTCGCGGTTCGGTCACGGGAAGGGCAGACTGGTGTTATTGAGCTGTGCTGCTGTCGGGATTTTCTGGTGTTCTGGGATTTTGGGGTCAGGTTTTTTGGGATGTTTGATTGTTTCGTTAAGCTTTTTTTTTGGGTGTTGGTGGTTGGCGTTTTGGAGGGGAAGCCTTTGAAGGTGTATATTCTCGCGGGGCAGTCGAATATGCAGGGATCTGCTCATAAAAAGACTTTTGCTGCGATTGGAGATGATCCGAAGACGGCTTCGCTTTTGAAAGAGGTTTTGGGTGGAGATGGCGAACCGATTGAGGCGCGGAATGCCTGGGTGGCATGTCGGACGAATCGTGGGGGGAAAGAAGCGACCCTTCTAGGGAAGGTGAAGGTCGGCTACGGGTTTGATGATGAAAGGATCGGGCCGGAGTATGGCTTTGGTCTCTTTATGGATCGTTTAACGCAAGAACCTGTTTTGATCATCAAGACGGCTTGGGGAGGGAAATCGCTGGCAGTGGATTTCCGTCCGCCCGGCGCGGGGCCTTATCAGCCAAGTGAGCGGGAGAAGGAGAGCGGGAAGATTTTTTCAAAGGATGAGACCGGGCATTATTACCGGGAGATGATCACGTTTGTGAAGGATACTCTCAAAGATGAGGCGAGTATTCAAAAGGTGGTGCCGGGGTATGAGAAGGAAGTCGGATATGAACTTTCGGGCTTCGTTTGGTTTCAGGGATGGAATGACATGTGCAACCGTCATCACATTGCGCAATACACTGAAAATATGATCCATTTTATAACGGATGTTCGTCGTGAGTTTGAGTCGCCGAAGCTGCCGTTCATTGTGGGAGTCTTGGGTGTTTACGGGACCGACCCTGATAGCCGCCGTTTTGACAAAGGACTTCCGGTGACAGCTTTCCGCAAGACACAGTTTGAGGCGGTGAAGCAATATGATGCAAAGGTCAAATCCGAGTATAGAGGGAATGTCATTGCGGTGGATAGCGGTCCCTTTTATGAACTGGGTCTGAGCGATATCTATTGGAAGAGACGCATGACCGGGGGATGGAAACGTCGCGTCCATAAGGGGGAGATGACGGAGGAGGAGTATCGGAAGGAGTGTGACAAATATGGATTTGATGATGGTGAGATCACTGCCGAAGAACAGTCAATCTGGGATCGATGCTCGTCCAATGCAGAGTATCACTATCTGGGAAGCGGAAAGACTTTCGTTCGCTTTGGAAAAGCCCTGGCCGAAGCCATGCTGAAGATTGAGAACAAATAACGAGAGCTTGAGATGATGAAATTGAGACTGACCTTACTAAGTCTGCTTTGCACGACGCTTGTATCGAAAGCGGAGAAGCCTCCGAATATTCTGCTGATTATGGCGGATGACCTGGGGTGGTTTGACGTTCATTTTAACGGAAACAAACACTTGGATACTCCGAATCTCGATCGCTTCGTGAAACAAGGAATGCTTTTCCCCCACGGATATGCCGCGGCTCCGGTATGCACGCCGACGCGGGCAGCCATGATGACGGGAATGTCTCCGGCGAGATTGGCGATCACGAATCATGCTCCCGGTCACAAGGATGGCATGGTGCCGGAGGGGCGGACACAGGCCGGGGCTGAGAAGTTGACCTACCTGCCACTTGAAGCGGAGACGCTGGCGGAGCGATTAAAAAACGAGGCCGGTTACGCGACCGGGTTTGTGGGGAAGTGGCATTTGTCCCACCGCAAAGGGAAGAACGAAGCGGGAGAGAAATACGAACTTGGATTGCGTCCGAAGTCGCAGGGCTTTGATCTCAATATCGGCGGCTACGATCGGGGTGGTCCTCCGACCTACTTTGCGCCCTATAAGATCCCGACTTTGAAAGAAGGTCCGGAGGGGGAGTATCTCCCGGATCGTTTGGCGACGGAATGCATCGATTTCATCGAAAAGCAAAAAGAGGGGCCGTTCTTCCTGACCTTCTGGAATTATTCGGTTCACTACCCGATCGAGGCGCCGGAGGATTTGATCGAGAAATACAAGAAACGCCCGGTGGAGAATGCTCCTTATGCCGCAATGATCGAGGGGATGGATCGTTCGATTGGACGGGTATTGAAATCGCTCGATGATTTGGGTTTGGCGGAGAATACGATAGTCATTTTTACTTCCGACAATGGATCTTTGTTTGGGAATGGTCCCTTGAGGGCAAACAAGGGACATCTTTACGAAGGTGGAATCAGGGTGCCTTGGGCCATCCGTTGGCCCGGAAACGTGAAGGCGGGTTCAAGTTCTGATACGCCCATCATCACCACCGACACTTTTCCGACCTTGCTCGAGGTAGCAGGATTGAAACCGAAGGAGGGAACTCCGCTTGATGGAGAAAGCTTGATCCCAATGTTGAAAGGAAACGCAGAGCTGAAGAGGAAATCACTTTTCTTCCACTATCCCAACTATGCTTTCCACAAGAGGAATCGCCTGGGAGGAGTGGTGCGACGTGGGAACTACAAGCTCATTCACTTTTACGATGACGACTCCATTGAGCTTTACGATGTCGTTGCGGATCAGGGTGAAAAGAAAAACCTCACCAAGTCGAAGCCAAAACTGTCTGCCGAGTTGAAAACAGAACTGGCGCAATGGCTCAAGGAGTCGAGCGCGAAGATGCCCTTTGTTCCAGAGAAAGACTCAAACTAATGAAGTCATCAGAACCTTATCGGATCCCCGGCCTTGAGCTGATTGATCACACTTTCAAAGCTCCCCTTAATCACAGCGATCCCGGAGGGCGGCAGATCGATCTCTTTGTTCGCGAGGTGCGTGATCTGGATCCGAAGAGCAAAGAGAAGCCTTTCCTCGTTTTCTTGCAGGGAGGCCCGGGGTTTCGAGCTCCCATTCCAATTCAGAAGACGGGTTGGTTAAAGAGGGCGCTTACCGAATATCGCGTCCTGATGTATGATACCCGGGGAAATGGCCTGAGCACTCCGGTGGATCATCAGGCTCTGGCTTTGGAAGGCGATGCCGCGGCGCAGGCGGAATATCTTACCCATTTTCGTCAGGATAACATTGTCCGGGATGCGGAGTTGATTCGCACCCGGATGAGTCCGGACAAGCCTTGGTCAACGATCGGTCAAAGCTACGGAGGCTGGTGCACGATGACTTACCTGAGTCTTCATCCGGAAGGGCTGAAGGAGTGCTTTATCTTTGGTGGTGTTCCCGGGCTCAAGCGAACGGCGCGGGAGATCTACGAAGGAACCTTTCCCTTTGTGGAAGACAGGAACCGGAAGTACTTTGAAAAGTTCCCGATGGATAAAGCCCGGTTGACAAAGCTGGCGAGGCATTTGGAGGAGAACGAAGTATTTTTTCCAAATGGTGACCGGATCACGCCGCGTATGGTGCAAACCCTCGGGATGAAATTTGGTTTTGCTTCCACGGCGGAGGAGATTCATTTCCTGCTTGAGGAGGCTTTTGTGAAGGCAGGGGACAAGGAGATCATTAGTCAGACCTTTAAGGTGGGACTGCAGGCGACGGTCCGCTTCGACACCAATCCTATCTTTGCGATCTTGCATGAAGCGATCTACGCGCAAGGGGCCGCAAGCGGGTGGGCCTGCGATGCGGTCCAGAAGGAAAAGTATCCTTACTTTGATGATTACGAGGATTTCTTGTTTTACGGTGAAATGATCTTTCCGTGGATGTTCGATGAAATCTCGGAGCTGAAGGGAATGAAGGAGGCCGCCGAAATCCTGGCCGAAAAATCAGACTGGCCGTCACTTTATGATCCGGAGATTCTGAGCCGGAATACCGTTCCGGTGGCTTGTGCGGTGTATGCAAATGATATGTTTGTGAATGTGAGATTTTCGCGTGAAACCGTGGATGCCGTCCCGAATATGAAGGCCTTTTATACCAGCGAGTATGAGCACTGCGGCTTGCGGGTTGGTGGGGAGCATTTATTCTCACGACTCATTGATCTTGGACGAGGGGAGGTTGAGCGATGATTCGATCTCTGAGTCTTGTGGCTGCCGCAATGGTTGGGGCGTTGCCAGCCAAGCTGCCGAATATCGTTGTCATTTATGCCGACGATTTGGGTTTCGGGGATTTGTCCTGCTACAATCCAAAGGCAGCTTACAAAACTCCGCGCCTTGATCAAATGGCGGAGGAGGGGATTCGGTTTACCGATGCCCACAGCCCCTCGACGATTTGTTCTCCATCGAGATACGGGCTTTTTTCGGGCCAGCAGATCTATCGCTCCACCGGTCGGGGTGGGGGGGCCTTTGAAGGTCCCGGTGGTCCGAGTTATCTCAAACCGGGCACCTTGACCTTGGGCGGGATGCTTCAGGAGAAAGGGTATCGTACCGGGATCTTCGGAAAATGGCATGTCGGATTGACGTGGCTTGACAAGGATGGAAAGCGCTTGGGAGGAGGTTTTAAGAATTCGCTTCTGATCGATTACGAAAAAAGCACTCCTCTGATCGATGGTCCGAACGAACGGGGCTTTGATGAATCGTTTGTGACGCCAAACTGCCCGACGACCGATCCGCTCTATTGTTACATTGAGAACGGGATGGTGCCGGTGCCGGCGGATCAGCGATACAATCCGAAGAGCACTCCGAACCCCGGTGGGAAGTGGCGTTGGGACAACGATGCCGGATGGATGGCTCCCGGGTATGAATTCGTGAACGCTGATCTGCTTTTCTATGAGAAAACGAAAAACTTCATCACGGGACATCGGAAAAAATCTCCTGAGAAACCGTTCTTCGCCGTGTTTTCCACCCAGATTGCCCATGCCCCGGTATTGCCTGCCGAGGAATTCAGTGGGGCGACGAAGGGTGGTCCCCGGGGAGACTTTGTCTTTGAATTGGATGCACTGGCGGGGCGGGTCCTGGATCTGCTCAAGGAACTGGATATCGATGAGGAAACGCTCGTGCTCTTCAATGCCGACAATGGAGCGGAAACGGTGCACGTCGATTGGATGAGGCAGGATCATGATCACGACGCCTCTGGAGGCTGGCGGGGTATGAAGCGCGATGGTTGGGAAGGGGGGCACCGTGTTCCTTTTATCGCCCGATGGCCGGGTCGTATTCCGAAAGGACAGGTTTCAAAGCAGATGACCAATACTACTGACATTATGGCAACGATTGCCTCGCTAGTTGGCTATAAACTTCCTGATGATGCCGCGACCGATAGTTTTGATATGCTGCCAGTGATGATCGGAAGACAGGGTGAGAAAAATCCAGTGAGGCCCCACCTCCTCACACAGAGTTTCCGGGGGGAGTTTCAGATTCGAAAGGGAAACTGGAAGTATCTCGATCACAAAGGGTCGGGAGGGAACGGATACGAGAAGGGAAACTTAAAGAAGTATTCACTGAACGAAAATGAACCCAAGGCCCCAGGGCAACTCTACAATCTGACAACAGATCCCGGCGAAACCGCCAATCTTTATTTCAAGGAGGAAGCTATACGTCTGGAAATGCAGAAGCTTCTCAAAAGGCTCAAGGAGAGTGGCCGTAGCGCTCCGTTAGGAAGGGAGCCGATAGGGATGGCGGGAATTCCAAAGGCGAAATGATCTATTGGCCGAAAGGGTTTTCGTACCAAAAGACGCCGAGTTGGTCCCGTTCTTCACAGCAGAGAATATCAAGATCCCCATCGCCATCGACGTCGGAGGGAATGATACGGTCGTACTTGATTCCCACTTTCCCGGCGATTTCGTGGCTTTGCCAGACTGGATCAAAGGGAGTGTCTTTATAAGAAAGCCATCGGGTTCCTGATAAGGGTGCCTTGGCGCTTTCGCAGCTGAAGACGAGATCGTTTTGACCATCGTGATTCACATCGAAACTCACCGCGCTTTTGCCTCCGCCGACTCCATCTGGAAGTGGGATGATATGTTCCTCCCACTCAGATTCGGTGGAGCGAAACCAAATAATGGAGGTTGTATCAATTGCGATGACATCGAGGCGACCGTCTTTGTCGAGGTCGCCGTGTGAGATGAATTTAATCTCACGATTGTTTCCGCCGATGTCATGGCGTTTCCATTTTGAGGGATAAAGTGTATCCTCGGGGCCGGGATACTCCAGCCAATAGACTCCGCGTTTCGGACCACGGCGGTCACTGATGAGGATGTCCTTGATGCCATCCTTGTTCATGTCGATGGAGATCAGGGACATGATCCAACCGGCATTTTGAAGTTTGTGGTATTTCCAATCGGAAACTTGTCGTGCATCTTTTGGGTTCTCAAGCCAGCCGACGCTGCCGTTTTCACCTTTTGAGCTGACAATGAGATCGATGCCATTTTTTCCGTCGATGGGTTTTGGGAGGGCATACATCCATGATTGTTTGTGCGCGGTGGCCGGAATGGATTCGGTTTTCCATTTCGATGAATCGAGGAAGGCATCGGGTGATTTCGGAGCCCAGTGAACGAACATGCTTTTTGTTCCTCCTTCGCAGGAACTCACCACGTCGATGTTCCCGTCGCCATCGAGATCTGCGAATACCGCATCTTCGGCCGAGCGGACCTTTCCCACGGTGACGGCGGGCCATTTTTGTTTCGTTTTTGCATGTCCGGGGTGGAGATAGGCGCGAACGACTCCTCCTTCCTCCCAGCCGGTGGCGATGTCCATAAGACCGTCGCCATTAACATCGGCAAGGCGAACGCCGTCGGCTCCCATGGAGCTGTCATCGATGGTGTGACGTTTCCACGGCTCCGATCCGTGGGCAGCCAACTGGAGAGACACAAGGAGGAGTGCCGTTTTCATGGGAACAGAATTTAGTTTTGGAGGAGGAGCGGCTTGGACTCTTCAACCCAGCCGGCCTTGCGCTGGCCTTTTCCTTCCTTGGCTCCATCTCCTAAATCCTTCCGGGCATCTTCGGCGAAACCTGAGAGCTGTGCCAGTATGTCGGGGTGTTTCGTGGCGAGGTTGTTTTTTTCTCCGGGGTCGAGAGAAAGGTCGTAGAGCTGGATGGGAGTGTCTTTCTTTTTCCCACTCCAACCCTCAAATTTTTGCTCCTGAGGAAGAACGAGTTTCCACTTTCCGCTGCGAACGGCCTGGAGCTGAGTGGTGTGATAATAAAAAAAAGCCTTATGAGGGGATTTGGCTCCGGGCGTCCCAAGAATGAGATCGCGGATGTTGTGTCCATCGATTTTTTGATCCGGTGAAGGAGTTGTTCCGGCTAGAGCGGCGAAGGTAGGGAGGATGTCTAGAGTGGAGGCAACTTCCGAACAAGTGGAGTTGGCGGGGATCTTGTCGGGCCAGCGCATCACGCAGGCAACGCGCATGCCACCTTCATCGGTGGATCCTTTCGCGCCTTTTAGGGGAGTATTACTACCTCCTCTTCCGCCATTGGATCCGTTGTCGGAGGTGAAGATGACGAGGGTGTCTTGATCGAGTTTTTCGTCCCTGAGAGTTTGCAGGATGACGCCGGTGCATGCATCAACTTCCTCGATCCAGTCTCCATACTTTCCGTTCGCGGATTTCCCTTTGAAATCTTCGCCCGGAAAGAGAGGGAGATGAACGGAGGTGTGCGGGAGGTAGAGGAAGAAGGGTTTTTCGCGATTGGCCTTGATGAATTTAACAGCTTCGTCGGTGTAACGTCGGGTCACGGGAGATTGGGCGACAGGGGCTTCGATGACCTTGTCATCGCGAAGAAGCGGGAGAGGAATGTTTTTGCGTCCCATGTCGTTGGAGTAGGGAATGCCAAAGTAGGAATCAAAGCCGTGATTAGTGGGGAGGAATTTGGGTTGATCGCCGAGATGCCATTTCCCGATGCAGGTGGTGGCGTAGCCTTGTTTTTTAAGAAGTTCGGCTACCGTTGTTTCCTCGGGGTTTAGGCCCTTACGGGCATTTGGAAAGAGGACCCACTTGTTGTTTTGATCAATGTGCATGTTTAGGCGGCGGGGATAACAGCCGGTGAGCAAACTGGATCGGGAAGGAGTGCAGACTCCGCTGGTAACGTAGAAGTCTGTGAAACGCCTGCCTTCCCTGGCCATTTGGTCGAGGACGGGCGTGCGGTTTTTGGTGGAGCCGAAGCAGCCGATGTCGCCGTAGCCCATGTCATCCATATAGATGAGGATAAGGTTGGGTTTGCGCGCGGTTGCATGGGTGATTAGAAGGGAAACAATAATAAAGAATTTCATAGTTTGTTTTGGGAAATGAAAACGACTTTCGGGTTAACCAAGACCCTGCTCTGTTGCGAGGGGCTTGGCTATTATTTTCAAGCGTCGTTAACGTCGAAGAGCTATGGGTAAGGCTCTATTGTAATAATGTTACTACTGACACTAAGGTTTTTGAGCGACCCTTAGACGAATAAAATTGCGTTCTTGGTCTTCAATCGGAGTGAGGCTTCGCCAAATTACGGTTTCTGTTCCGTCCTCATTGGAAATGGCAGAGACTGCGGTCGTTCTCAGTGGGTCCCAGCTTGTAAGATCCGAACTAACTTCGACTTCGAAGAGAATGTCATCAGCGGCGAGGTTTCGACGGTAAGTCAAGGTGAGGTATTCTTTGAAGTTTCCTGTGCCATCTTCGAAGAGGTCGATCCCAGAGCTTGGGATAGCTTCTGGACTGAATCCCGCATCGCCTTGAATAGAACCAAGGGCGTATTCAAGAAGTGCGGTGAGCCCATCACCGTCGTTATCGGCGTTTGGATTGCCAGTAAAGGTGGTGTTGTCACCCTTTCCTGGACTTCCTCCCGGATTCGTACTAGCCCTCCAATTGTTCGGTAAGGAATGATCGGGAATCGTTTTCGGCGAAATTAGGACGATTGAGTAACCGTCACCGTCGGGTGAAGTCGGCCAAGGATCCTTGTCGTTGTATTTAAATCTATGGGCATCGGTTCCGATAGCGTCGATCAGAGCAATTTGCTCTCCGGAATTGCTTAAGCTAGAGGTCGAAAAATCGCCGGGGGCTATGTTGATTCCCGCAGTGTTGTAGAGGGATTCAAATTCGTTCTGGTTCTTGACGACAACCACCCGAGCATCGGGAGCGAGCGTGAACCCAAGAGGGAAAGTGTAGTCAATGCCCGCAAAGGTGAGATTAGAAAGGTCGGCGGTCGCGGCTGAGATATTCATGAGCTCAATCCATTCTCCGTCCTCCGATGTCCCAAGTGGATTATACATGATTTCTGAAATCACGATGTTTGAAATATTAGCAATGGGCGCGACGAGGAAATCGCCTGTTGTAAGTGCTGACCATTCTCCGTTTTCAAAGGCCCGTGCACACACCTTAGCACCACCTGTTAATGGGACGATGTTGCTGCCACCGTCACCGCCTGCCGGAGCGATACCGGAGAGTTGGACATCGAGTCCGGTGTCACTACTGCTGGAGCTGTTTTGGTGGACTTCTACGGCAAGAACGTTAGTTCCCTCAAGGAGGTCTCCGGCTGCGAGAGTGAGAGTCCCAAGATTAACGAGGCCTCCTTCATTAGAGGTGGCACTAATGGCATAATCCTCATATCGCTGATTTCCCCCGCTCATATTACTTCGTTGGATTTCCTTGCCATTGAGGTAAACTATCGCTCCATCATCTCGTATTAAATTAAGATTCAGTTGGGTGAAGCTGGCGGCATCGGTGATGGTGAAAGATTTCCGGAAGTAAATTGTTGGAAGTCGGGGAGTCTGAAAGTTTAGTTCGGTATTCATTGCCCGTCCGTTGATCGTGCCGTATCCTAGTAGGGCCTGTCCTGTTGCCCAGCCGGTGTCATTGAAAGAAGGATGCTTCCAGTCGCTGGTGTTGTAGGCGGCATTTCCGACTACAATCTCGCTGCCACTCTGCGCGGCACCGGTGTCGAGAAATTTCCAGCCATTTTCTTGAAGGTTAATGAAGTTGGTTTGATTACTTCCCCCTCCAATTGAGGTTGAATTGGGATTGATTCCACCTCCGGGTAGGCGGGGGTCATCACCATCAGTTGTGTAGTAGATGGTGCCAGTAGTGGAGGTGATTTTGAGGCTGCCTCCAACAGGAATAATCCCTTCGCTTTGAAAGGAATCGCTTACCAAAAAATCTGGAGCGTTCACCAAGGGGACTAGGGAGCCGTAATTAGCTTCAACGATATTACTACGGGCGGGGAAGTAGTTGTTAATGAGGCGATTTTGTTCTGTGAGCCACTGATTGTCACGGGTGTAAAGAGTGCCGCGATGATCACCCCAGCGGGCGGACTCGGCGATGATCGCGCGGTCGAGATTGTCTGCGAATTTCATCCAACGCGCGGCAGTGGCTTCGGCCGTAAGGGCACCTCCTGAGCCGAAGTGTTTTTTAAGTCTGTCGGCAAAACGAATCCGATATTCCGATAGCGCCTCGAGTTGGCTTCGCACTCCCATTGGGTCGCGTGGAGAGTTGTTGAGTGAAGGGCTCTCGAGGGAGCGTTCGCCATCCCATGAATAGAGTTGCCAAGGTGCCATTTGCTCAGGCCGGCCGGTCGTAAATGGTCCTCCTCCTGCGGCCCGCCAATTGCCACCGGCCTTGAGGTCTGAATTGCCGCCGTATCGATTAATGATCTGGTAGTCGATATAGTGATCGATATCGATGACCTGCTGGATCCGATCCCAATTACCACTGGAAACCACACTTGGAATGGTATTCCAAGCGGTCGCAGATCCATCTACGATAGAAGAACCATTGCGGGCATCAAGGAGGCTGTCATCACCACCGTTGTAACCGGCGTAGTGGGAAGCCTCTGGGCGTTCGCAGAGGTTGTGGACTCCCCAATAAAGACCGTTTACAAAAACGTGAACCATAAATCCGTGACCGGCTGCGGGATTCCCCATATCGAGCATAGATTCGCGCATCCATTGATCGCGAATCATGGAGCCACGACTTCGCTGACCACTATCACGGTGGATCCAAGAATTGTTATATCCGGCGCGTAGGGTGATGGAGTTGAATGCTTCAACTTCAGAATTTGGAAAGAGTTTTTCGCGCAATCGTCCGGAACTGTATTGAGTTCGGAACCGGAAATTCATCGAGTGTTTTGGACTGGAGCCCGGGTTACGGCTCGCTCCGCCCTGAACTTTGATCCCGCAATTAATTTGCCAGTCATTACGAGTGTCGGTGGCTGATGGGATATATTCGGCGGAGCATTCATACTCGAGGCCTCCATTCGTCGAGTTGGTATAAATCCCATTTCCACCACTAAAGTCGGCACGATCCATAGCAATCGAAATGGTAGGAATGTCTCGAAGTCCTTTGAGCATCGTTTGGGCAATGGTATCCTGATGACCGGTGGCAAGGCTTGTTGATTTAGAGACGCGAGTGTCCATCCTGTAGTCTCCTGAAGATAGGTTGCCCCACCCAGGAGGCTGATTTTGCTCCAGAAAAGCGGTGTTTAATCCTGCGGGATCGGTTCCGTCAGGACGCGCATTTTCAATGTCAAACAAGAGGTAGGTCTGACAGTCGATGTTTGTTGGGGTGAACCCGGATTTTGTCGCGGATGCTTTGAGGGTGATGGTTTTGCTGACTGGAATAGGACCGGAGTAAATGGAAGCATTGGCTGTTGGGTTTCCGGCCTGATTGATTGGGCGGGTGCCATCCGTAGTGAAATAAATGGTCGCTCCAGGAGTATCGCTCGTGATGGTGACATTGATGGCTTGGTCGTAGTAGCCACGATCCGGACTAAACTTAGTATCAAGCACTTTGGCGATTCCGGAAGTGTTGTTGGCAAAGCCTGGGCTGGGGGATGAGAAGTAAACAGGGGCACCGTTTTTAGGATCTAAGCCATAAGAAACGTCTTCGTCTTGTTTTGGATAGTTGGTGTTATCTGGGCAAAATTCGCTCTCAATCGTGCCTGATGAATTTACGAGCGCAATGTATTCGCCGCCTGATGAAAGTTTGAAGTTAGTGTTAAAATTTCCGTTCCCATCAAGAGCGTCGAGCCCCGAAGCGTAGACGATCAGAAATCCTCCTGCGGGAATGCTTGTGGGTGAGGGGAAGGTCCACTTTTCTAGTGCCGAAGGGTTGTCGGTGAGATGCCAACCACCGAGATCTAGAGGGGATGGACTATTATTCAAGATTTCGATCCAATCGTGAGTTGTGCCATTAATTTGATTGGTAATTGGATACCAATCATTGGGATTACTGGTTTGGCCGCCATCGTTTGATGCCATGAACTCGTTAATGACAACCTCACCGATTTCGAGTGTTACCCCTTCGTCAAGAACTGCCGATTGGGCCTGGAAAAGAGCCAGAGCCGAGGGGATGGCGAAAGACCAGAAATGTGTTGTGTTTTTCATGGGAAACGGTGGCTTTACTTTTTTGTGTAGCTACGGGATAGGCGGAATAGCGGGGAATTAGATACCCCTCAAAGTTAAAATAATCTATTGTTCTGCGTAAGCAAGGATAGGTCATGGTCCCATTTCAAAAAGGGGCTTTGGAAGCCTTTCGCTGAGATCATATTCCTAGGTTTAACCAATTTATCTGCCTAATATCATCGCATTCTTCGGAGTCATCGTAAATCGTTACAGAAAGAATCTGTTAACATTTGTGAAATTCCGGCATTCTTAAACGAGAGACCGTAAAACTATGATTCTAAAAGCTCAAATCGCGTTTCTGATTGCTGTGACTTCATTGGCTCCGGCAAAGGTGGATTTTGCGCATGAGGTGTTGCCAATTCTAAAAGAGAATTGCGCAAAGTGTCACACGAACGGAAAATATAAGGGAGGGCTCTCGCTAGATACTCGCGAGGCCTTGCTGGATTCTGAGACGGTTGAGCCCGGTGATTCCCAGAATAGTCTTTTGATACAGGTGCTCACAGCGAAGGACGAAGATGAGCGCATGCCACATGATGCTGATCCTCTGCCAGCCGATAGTATTGCGACTTTAGCAAAGTGGGTGAATGAAGGATTGGCTTGGGAGAAGGGGTTTACTTTTAAGAGGAAAACATGGAAGGCTCCTCTGGGTCATCAAAAAGTTGATTTACCTGGGCCCGAAGGAGGAAACCCAATCGACCGGATAGCAGCAGCCTACTTTGAAAAGAATAGAGTCCAACCACCTGCCCCAATTTCGGATGCCCGGTTCTTGAGAAGAGTGAGTCTTGATCTGGTAGGGCTCCTGCCTTTGAAAAGTGAATTGGAAAACTTTGTGACTTCAGATCTAGCGGAGAAGCGGGAGGCGAAGATCAAGCAAATCCTGTCGCGCGATCTCGATTATGCCGATCATTGGATGACGTTTTGGAATGATCTTTTGCGGAATGATTATGCCGGAACTGGTTTTATTGACGGGGGGCGTCGTCAGATTACGGGGTGGCTTTACCTTTCGCTAAAAGAGAACAAACCTTATGATCAATTTGTAAGAGAGTTGTTGAATCCTACTGCTGAATCAGAAGGCTTTATTAAAGGAATAAAGTGGCGGGGTAACGTCAATGCGTCACAAGTCCCCGAGATTCAGTTTGCTCAGAATGTCTCTCAGATCTTTTTTGGTGAGAATATGAAGTGTGCTTCGTGTCACGATAGCTTCATTAATAATTGGAAGCTGGAAGATGCGTATGGAATGGCGGCGATTATCGCGGGAAAACCACTTGAGATGTATCGCTGCGATAAACCGACTGGTGAAAAAATGGACGCGAAGTTCCTTTTTCATGAATTGGGCCCCATTGATAAATCATTATCTCGGGGTGACAGATTGAAGAGGGTTGCAGAGCTTGCGACAACGGAGGGAAATGGCCGCTTGGCTCGGACGATTGTGAATCGTCTTTGGGCTCGTTTGATGGGGCGGGGGTTGGTTGAGCCCGTAGACATGATGAGTAATCGTCCATGGAGCGAGGATATGCTCGATTACCTTGCGTGGGATTTTGCTAAGAATGGTTACAATCTTAAAAGGACTCTCTCCATCATTGTTAGCTCCCGAACGTATCAAAGCGTAACAGTGATCGCGTCGAAGAGCGGTGAGGGTTTTGTTTTTGAAGGCCCTAGTGGCAAGCGGATGACGGCTGAGCAATTTATCGATGCGGTATGGGGAATTACTAAGACAGCGCCCGGAAAGATTGATGCCAAGGTTGAAAGGGAAAGTGAGAAAGCTCGGGTTGTGAGGGCATCGTTGGTGAAGTCGACTCTCTTGATGCGTGCGCTTGGTCGCCCAAATCGGGAGCAAGTTGTTACGACTCGGCCCGCTGACTTAACCACCTTGCAGGCTCTTGAGCTCAACAATGGGAGAGAATTCGTTAATTATTTGAACCGAGGTGCCACCAAACTTGTTGATGAGAAAGAGAGGATCGAAACCCTCTATCTCGAAGCCCTGTCTCGCCTACCAAGTTCACTTGAAAAACAAGTGGCCCGTGAGATTCTTGGAGCGCGAGTTACTCCAGAGTCTGCGGCGGACTTTTTGTGGGCAATTCTTATGCTGCCTGAATTTCAATTTATTAACTAAGAGGGAACCATGTCAAAACCACTTGAAATCGAAAACCGGCGCGACTTTCTTAAAAAGCTCGGAAATGCTTCCGCGGCGACTTTGGCGATGGGCGCGCCTCGTTCGTTTGGCGGTGAAATTGAACAGCCCGAGGCAAAGGCTGATTGTTGTATTTTACTTTGGATGGGTGGAGGGATGGCGGCCCCTGATACTTTTGATCCGAAGCACTACGAACCATTTCGGAAGGGCCTCAAAGTATCTGATGTTGGTAGCACCTTTCCTGCGATCCCAACTTCGGTAAGTGGGATCAATTTCACGGAAGGCTTTGAGGAAGTTGCGAAGGTGATGGATAAGGGGACGTTAATCCGCTCGGCGGTGCAACCCGATCTTGGCCATATTCTCCATTCACGGCATCAGTATCATTGGCACACTGGATACGTGCCACCGCAAACGGTTGCAGCCCCCCACATTGGGGCGTGGATGGCTAAGGTGTTGGGGCAGAGAAATGAGGCGATGCCCGCCTTTATTGATATTGGTCAGCGACTCGAGGGGGTGGGCGAGAAAGAAGAGCTAAAAGCTTTCCACACCGGCGGATTTTTTGGGAGTGAATTTGGCCCTTTCCTGCTGCCATATCCTGATCAGGCGATCGGGGCAGTCCAACCGCCGAAGGGAATGACCCCAAGTCGGTTTACGAATCGATATAAACTTTATAGAAAACTGATTTCGGAGGGTTTGGTTGGAAAAAGCGGAAGTGAGTTCCAACAAGAGTCGATGCTGCAATCGATGGAAAAGGCCCATCGGCTGTTAAATTCGAGGGAGGCCGCGGCCTTTGATCTTACCAAGGAAAATGAAAAGTCGGCTGGGAAATATGGTAAAACTCGCTTTGGGCAGGGTTGTTTGTTGGCGAGGCGACTCGTAGAATCAGGAGCTCGATTTATTGAGGTGACTACCGAGTATCAGCCATTCAAACATTGGGATACTCACGAAAAGGGACACACCACGTTAAAGCGGTTAAAGTCTGAGATCGATCAGCCAATCGCTCAGTTAATCCGTGATTTAGAGGAGCGTGGAATTTTGGATCGGACCTTGGTCGTGATTGCGAGCGAGTTTAGTCGCGACATGATGATTGAGGGTGTGCCGGGATCAAATGCGCGCGATCAGACGACTCATAAGGTTGATGTTATCTCAGAATTAAAACATTATGGCCAGCATAGGCATTTCACTGGTGGGACTAGCGTGTTGATGTTTGGTGGTGGCGTGAAAAAGGGATTTCAATTTGGGAAGACTGCGGATGAACGACCATTCGTGGCGGTTGAGAATCCGCTCGCAGTTGAGGATTTACACGCCACGATTTTTCAAGCCATGGGGATTTCGCCGAAAACCTCCTTCGATATTGAGGGTCGTCCATTCTATGCCACTAGGGATGGAATCGGAAAACCAGCAATGGAGATTTTCTCCTAAGAAGCTGTTTAGACTGCAAAACGTCTTGGTTTAAGGGGCAGGTAGGAATTATCTAGCGCGATAATACCGTGATTGTTTTCCTGAGCGATGCCGGGAGCCAACATCACACGAGCTATAAAAATATGCCCCTGATTATGATGGGAGATATGAATGGAGCATTTAAGACCGAGAAGTATTTGCATTATCCAGATTACAATCAAAGTGGTCATCGGGTATTGGCAAATTATCTTATGAGCCTGCAGCATGCTGCCGGAATGTTGGTGGATGATTATGGATATCGTGATTTTGGTTTGAGCGAGATTGTCGATCAGCGGGGGCCGCTAACTGAGCTTATGGTTTAATTTTTCGATGGCTTGCCGGAAATGCGCTGGCGGGTTAAATCATCTCTGTGGCACGGATTATGGTCGGACTTTCAGGCGGGGTTGATTCCTCGGCAGCCGCTGCTTTGTTGGTCGAGCAAGGACACGAAGTCGTTGGTGGCTATATGAAGAATTGGATCAATGAAGAAGGCTTGCCTGGCGACTGTCCCTGGGAAAGTGATCTTGAAGATGCTCGTTTAGTTGCGAAAAAACTGGGGATTGAGTTTCGAGTGATTGACCTAATTGATCAGTACCGTGAGCGGATCGTGAATTATTTGCTCGAGGGATATCGAGACGGAGTGACGCCTAATCCGGATGTCATGTGTAATCGTGAAATGAAGTTTGGCGTGTTTTTGGACTATGCCTTGGAGCAGGGATTTGAGGCTGTCGGCACCGGGCACTATGCTCGGAGACGTATCCGTAAAGACGGCTCAGTGGATCTTTTGCGAGGGGCAGATCCTAACAAAGATCAGTCATATTTTTTGGCGATGATGACGCAGTATCAGGCGAAGCATGCTCTTTTTCCAGCAGGCGAGATGTTGAAGCCAGAAGTGCGCGAAGTGGCGCGGCGATTTGATTTGCCAACGGCTGAAAAAAAAGACTCCCAAGGGATTTGCTTTATAGGAAACATCAAGATGAGTGATTTTTTGCGTCATCACGTCCCCGATTGCCCGGGGGAAATTGTCGATCTAGCTGGTAAGGTGAAGGGGCGACATGACGGTTTACACCTTTATACCTTGGGGCAACGCAAAGGGCATGGAGTGGCGTCCCCAAGGTCTGGGATGGCTTATGTCGTGGTTGGTAAAAACGCGGGGAAGAATCAGTTGATCGTCGGTTGGGACGAGCCTGCAACGAGTGGGCTTTATGCTGAGACTTGCACCGTTGGGTCACTTTCGTGGATTAACGAGGCGGTGACAGGGGGGAGGGCTGAAGTTCAACCTAGATATCGGGCGAAGAGCGAGGCGGTTGAGGTAAGAGAAATTGAGGGAGGTAAATTAGCCTTGTCGTTCACAAGACATCAACGAGCTCTAACACCGGGGCAAATATGCGCCTTTTACGAGGGCGGAAGATTACTGGGAGGGGGAGTGTTTGAGCAGGTGGGTGATTTCATCGAGTCTTAAGTTAGCTGGGGGTGGTTGAAGCCTGAATCTTGGCAATATCGATTGAGATGATGGCATGAAGATAGATTATCGATTTTGAAAACAGCGAAGATTAGATCATAGTTCATTGGTGAACGATAAGTTAGGGGAGCCCCGAAGGCGAGAATGGGTGTCATTCTGGTCCTTGATCGGGATGCAATCGACAAATGCCTTCAATGATAGCTTCACCAAGTTTATCTTAATCCCGCTGGGGATGGGGTTGGCGTCAATGGGCCTTGCGCCGAGTAGGGTGGAACATCTCTTTGCACTTTTAGCGATCCTTCCCTTCATTTTGTTTGCTCCGATAGCTGGGTGGGCGGGTGATCGCTTTTCGAAGAGTCTAATTATTAGACTGTCATCTTGGTTTCAGTTGTTGGTGCTTCTTTTGATGGGGAGTGGGTTGTGGCTTGGGTCGCGGCAGGAGGCCGCTTCGTGGCCGCTTTACCTGGTCATGTTTGCTTTCTTTTTGTTGGCGATGCAGTCGGCCCTCTTAAGTCCCTCAAAAATGGGAGTGGTAAAAGAGTTGGTTGGCAGTGAAAGGTTGGGCTTTGCCAACGGAGTGATGGAAGGGGCTGTTGTCTTGATGATTCTGTTAGGGCAAATTATTGGAGGGTTTTGGTATGATGCCTGGGGTTTGCAAAACGGACTTACTCCATGGACTGCGGCGATGATTCCAGTTTTATGGATTTTGGTTGGAGCTGTTTTATCTCTTTGTTTTTCCCACCTGATCCAGAAGACAAAATCTCAATCGGGAGAGACTTTTTCGTGGGCGATGACGGTCAGGCATTTTGGGGATTTACGGGAACTAAGAAAAAACGAGGCTTTGTGGCGGTGCGCTTTGGGTATTGCCTTTTTCTGGAGCTTTGGAGGTTTTCTTCAAATGTTATTGATTCAGATCGCCGAGGATCGGTGGGGTAGCCTAGAAGGACTGGGCGTAGGGGCTGCAATTCTTTGGATACCCGTGGTAGTGGGAATTGTGGCCGGAAGTTTGCTTGCTAGTTGGATTTGTAATCGTCGAAATGAACTGGGGCTAATTGTGATTGGCGGTGCTTTGATGTGCTTGTCGACAGGGTTTCTAGCGATCTTTCAAATGGGGGCGATTTCGTTCTTGTTACTTGTTTTGACGGGTTTTGGAGGAGCGCTTTATTTGGTTCCTTTGAATGTTTTTTTGCAAGATCGGGCTCCCGAAAACCATCGAGGAATGGTGCTGTCAGCCTCTAATTTGTGCATTAATCTTGGTTTGGTCTTTGCGGTGGGGATCCAGTTTTTCCTTTCGTTTTTGGGGGTCCCCTTTTGGCTCCAATTTATTTTAATGTCTGGGATTTGCGGTTGGGCGACCATTCATATTATGCGCTTGTTACCAAAAGATTTCATTCGCCTAATATTTTTAGGGATTTTTCGTTCGATTTACAAAGTTCGGGCGCTTGGAGTGGATCACATTCCGAAAGAGGGAGGGGTCCTGATGGTGCCAAACCATTTGACTTACATTGATGCTTTTGTGTTGTCTGCGGCTTGCCCAAGGCCGATACGCTTTGTTCTTTTCGCGGATTGCTTCGAGAGTAAGTGGGTTGGTGGATTCGCGCGGCTTTTTGATGCGGTGGCAATTTCTCCAAGTAAAGCGCGGGATGGAATCCGGATCACAGCAAATGCGCTAAAGGAAGGAGGGCTTGTCTGTGTGTTTGCAGAGGGCCAGCTTTCGCGAACAGGGGCGCTTTGTGAGATTAAACGGGGTTATCAGATGATGGCAAAGAAAGGGAATGTGGAGGTTTTACCAGCATATATGGATGGGCTTTGGGGCTCGATGTGGTCATTTTCGGAAGGCAATTTCCTTAGAAAGCCCCCTCAGACTTTACGCTACGGAGTGACCGTGGCTTTTGGTCCGCCGATCCCGTGGAAGGTTGATATTGGAGATGCGCTGCGTGGCTTGTCGGTAAAGACTGCGGCAGACCGGGAAGGCAGGCTTTTGGCTAAGGAGAATTGTGAACCGGAGATTTCTGGTGATTTGCCACGGGGCTGGACCGAGATGAGGGATCGTTGCTTTGGAAATGACGAAGTGGGGCGCGGAATGAGAATTAATGCAAACCAGTTGAGCCAAGTGCATATGGCTCATCGTCGGACACGCCTACTCGTTGAATGGTTACCCGAGGACGATTTGAGTGGGATTTTGGGTGTCCTGTGGCCGCTCAGTGTTGGGGCGACGGTTTCTCTTGCTGATGGTTTGAGCGATGCTGCGATTTTGGCGAAAGTGTCACGGGAGAGAATTGATTCTGTGGCGCTCCGCGGAGTGGCGGGGCGGGATGACTTGGTGAGGCATTTGCGGAGAAAAAAGGTGATTGTATGGAGCTTTGATGAGTTGGGTTTGAGCGACGGAAATTACTACGGCTGTTTGGTTGAAAATGGTAGGGTTGCAAGCTTTGCTAGGCCACATCCGGATTATGAAACGACGACGATGCTCTCTCAGAGTGGCTGGCGCGAGGGCACGCGCGGAAAGTTGCTGCCAGGTTGGGAGGCAGAGGAATTTGGTCCGTTAGACGAGGAGGGTTTCATTTTGTAGTAAAGCGACGGGTTGACATTGGGAGGGGGACGGTATTGGTTCCCGCCATGCAAGATCACGATCAGGAAACTGAAGTCGTTGAGGAAGACGCCGCAGCGACCGAAGAAATTGTTGAAGAGAATGAAAATGAGGAGGCTTCCGAACAGGAGGCTCCTGAGGTTCCCTTGACTCCAGAAGCTGAGGCGATGAAGTGGAAGGAAGCGGCGATTCGTTCGGCAGCCGATTTGGATAATTATCGCAAGCGGATGGCTCGCGAGCGTTCCGAAGATTTACGATTTGCACGATCCGGTTTAATCGAGGAGCTACTTCCGATTTTTGATAATTTTTCGATGGGTCTGCAGATGGCGGAGCAGGAACAAGATTCAATGATTTACAAAGGGATGGCCATGGTGAAAGGGCAGCTTGATGATTTTCTGTCTGCGCAGGGAGTGAAAGAAGTTGCTGCTGAGGGGGTTTTTGATCCCAATTATCATGAAGCGGTAGCCGAAGAGGAAAAGGAAGGTGCCGATGCGGGAGAGATTCTTTTTGTAAAGCGTAAGGGTTATATACTGCATGATCGCTTGTTACGGGCAGCAGCGGTTATTGTGGCAAAGGGTGGGGAGCAATCTGCCGAAGAGGGTGCTGAAAACGAAGGGGGAGCTGAGTAATGGCTGAACGGGATTATTACGAGGTGCTGGGGGTTTCTCGAGATGCCTCCCAAGGCGATATCAAAAAGTCTTATCGCAAGTTGGCGATGAAACATCATCCGGATCAGAATCCGGATGATCCGAAGGCCGAAGAAAAATTCAAAGAGATTGGCGAGGCCTACGAGGTAATTAGTGATGAGGAGAAGCGGGCGGCCTATGATCGCTATGGTCACGCTGCCTTCAAGAGTGGCGGTGGAGGTGGCGGCGGACGTGGTGGGTTCCACGACCCGATGGATATTTTCAGTCAAGTCTTCGGCGGTGGCGGCGGAGGAAGTATGTTCGATGATCTTTTTGGCGGTGGGGGAGGTCGTCGCCGAGATCGTTCTGGGAAAAAACGTGGAAGTGATTTGCGATATGATCTTGAAATCACGTTGGAGGAGGCAGCCGAAGGGGTCGAGAAGGAGCTTGAAATTGAAAAGTATGCGAGTTGTGGGAAGTGTTCAGGTTCAGGATCCAAATCGGGCAGTGCTGGCACGAATACTTGTAGCACATGCGGCGGACGTGGGGTAGTAGGCCAACAGCGTGGAATTTTTATTCAGCAGGCGACTTGCCCTGATTGTCGGGGTGCCGGCCAGAATATTGCTGACCCTTGCGGAAATTGTGGCGGTGATGGTCGCAAGCAAGCGCCCGAGCGGGTGAGTATTCGAATTCCGGCTGGAGTTGATGATGGGACCCGACTTCGTTCAACCGGTAAAGGTGATGCGGGGATGCGGGGAGGTCCGGCGGGAGATTTGTATGTATTCCTGCATTTGCGTGATCATGATGTTTTTCAGCGTGACGGTGATGATCTTTATTGTGAGGTGCCCTTGCCGTTTTCAACGGCGGCTCTGGGAGGGGAACTGGAGGTGCCCACTTTGACGGGGAGTGCAACCATGAAGGTGCCTGCTGGAACGCAAGGTGGAACGACCTTCCGTCTTCGTGACCGAGGAATGCCTGCTTTAAATGGACGAGGGAAAGGTGATCTACATGTCGAGGTTCAGGTCGAAGTTCCCACTAGACTCAACTCCGATCAGCGTGAGAGGTTGGAGGCTTTTACTGAATCGATTGGCGAGAAGAATTCGCCAGTCCAGGAGTCGTTTTTTGAAAAGGCAAAACGCTTTTTCGATAGCTAGTCAGCGAGATGGATCGCTTTTTTCTATCACCTGATCAGTGGAATGAGAATCCCACCTTAAGGGGTGACGAGGCGCATCATTGTCTCAGGGTAATGCGAAAGCAGGTCGGGGATAAAATTGCCATCTTTGATGGGAATGGGAGGGAAGCAAGCGCTAGAATTTGTGGGGTTTCTAAAAATGAATCGCGCCTAGAATTAATCGATACAAAGAATACTTCAGCAGTGTTACCGCAGCTTGAGGTCGCGGTAGGGATTCCAAAGGGAAAAAGTTTTGACCTTATTCTACAGAAAGCGGTTGAGATGGGGGTGAATCGGATTCAACCACTGGTGAGTGACCAAGGGAACGTTCGATTTAAGACTGGTGAGGCTTTGGCGAAGCGGGATAAGTGGCAGAGGATCCTGCTAGAGGCTTGTAAGCAGTGCGGGCAGAATCATCTGCCTGAGGTAATGGTGCCCGTATTGCTTGATAGTTACTTGGAGAAGATTAAGCCGGGCGGCACGAGAATTATAGGAGCTCTCACTTCAGAAACTAAAACACTGAAGGAATTACTCGATGGACTTGAGGTTCCCGAACGGGTTGTTTTGATGGTGGGGCCAGAGGGCGATTTCTCGGCAGGAGAATATGAAAAGATTTTTGAATCGGGATTTGCCCCGGTTGGTTTGGGTGAACTTGTTTTGCGGACCGAGACTGCTGTGATTTGGATGGCTGCGGCAGTGCGCTTCCAATTCCAACCTTGAACTCTTTTGTTCGTCCTATCTTTTGTTTTTTAGCTGCTTAGTCGCAATTTTCACTATTAATCCGGCCGGATACTGCTGGGTTGCTCTGAGGCATTCAAGATGTCGTGCGGAGGTTATGAAAGTTCGGAAGGGCGGAACCCTTGGTCAGGTTTCCACGAGTTAGCGCTCAAGCTCTGAAACTTTTGCGCTGAGGATCTTTCGGATGGGGGTGGCGATGGGGAGGTTTGAAAGTTCTGAAATGAAATGATATTCTTCATCTTCAAGGAGGTGGGGCGGTTTGGCGTGGTAAAGATATAAGGTGACTCTGTGGTGGGTAATGGTGTAGCGGTGTTGACTGAGGAAATCCAAATGGGAACACTCCTCTGGTGAGCGAAGAGGAAGTTTCCAAAATCCTTTCCGACGAGAATCATGGCCTCTTGACAAGAGAATTCGCTTGTTCTCAATCCAGAAAAAAGCGTGTTCATCAATTTGGACGAATTTTTTGCGGGGCTTTTTGATCGGAAGGGAACTCGGGGATTTTGTCTGACAAAAGCTTTGGACCGGACAGACCAGACAGGCCGGAGATTTGGAAGAACAAATGGTTTGGCCGAGTTCCATGAGAGCCGAATTGAATAGTCTAGCCTTTGATGGGGCTAGGAGTTCGCCAGCGGTCTTCCAAATAACTTTTTGTCCTTCAGTGGAATCAACTTCTTTGTGGTAATCCAAGAGTCGCGAAAGGACCCGAGCGATATTGCCATCGACGATGGGAGCAGGGTGATCAAAGGCAAAGCTACTCACAGCTCCGGCTGTGTAGCGACCAACCCCGGGGAGGGTTTCGAGGGTTTCAGCGTCGGAGGGGAATTTGCCCTCATAATCCTGCAAAATTGTCTGAGCTGCTTTCTGAAGATTGCGAACGCGATTATAATAACCAAGCCCTTCCCAAGCCCGTAAAACTTTTTCTTCTGAGGCAACAGAAATCGCCTCGATGTTAGGGAACTCGTGTAAGAAATTTTCGAAGCGGTGGTTGGCGATAACCGAGGCCACGGTGGTCTGCTGAAGCATGATTTCTGATACGAGGATCGCCCATGGATCAGTTGTTTCTCTCCATGGGTAGGATTTGGCATTCTCCTGGAACCACCCAAGGAGAGTATTCCGGAATTGGCGCTTATTTTTGACCGGATGATAGTGTGCCCTGGGTTTGTCCATGCTTCGTAAGAAAGGTAAAGATGAAGCCTATCGGAGCCAACGCAAATCCGGTATTGGGAATTCGGGGGAAAGGCGGTAGAGTTACTCCGCGAATGGGGAAAGTCACTTATACCTTAGCTCTGTCAGATGAGCAGGTTGCGATCTTGAAAGACTGCTTGTCGAGGGGCGGCTTTGATTTCCAGGAAAAGGAACACGCTCTTTATTCGGCTAAAAGAGGGAAACTTAATGTCACGGTTTATCGGAAAGGGCCCAAAGTTTTGGTTCAAGGAAAAGAGACTGAGGAATTTGTGAAATTTGTTCTCGAGCCCGAAGTGGTTGGTGAGGCGCGTTTGGGCTATGAGCAGCATTGGCAGGCGGAAATGTTTGAACCTCACTTCGGAATCGACGAAAGTGGTAAGGGGGATTATTTTGGACCGCTTGTGGTAGCTGGGGTTTATACGAATTCCGAGATTACCCGTGCTCTTCTAAATGCTGGTATTATGGACAGCAAGAGAATTGGTTCGGGCAAAAGAATTCGGGAGTTGGCTAATATAATTCGGGCTGAAGTTGGAAGTGGATACAAAGTGGTTAGGTGGGCTCCCGCGCGGTATAACTTGCTCTATGAAGAATATCATAACGTGAATCGTATGCTAGCGAGAGGGCACGCAACGGTGATTAAGGATTTATCAGTTCGGGTTCCATCCTGCCTTAGGGCTTTATCGGATCAATTCACCAAAGCGCCATTAATTGCAAGAGAACTAAAAAATCGGAAGGTAGGGCTTATCTTTGAAGAACGGATCAAAGCGGAAAATGATATCGCGGTAGCGGCCGGGTCTATTTTAGCTCGGGAAAGTTTTTTGGATTGGATGGATCGTGTTTCTGAAAAAGTAGGCTTGGAACTTCCGTTGGGAGCTAGTTCTGCCGTTAAAGAAGTGGCGCGTAAATTTATACGGAAGTTCGGTAAAGAAAAATTGGCGGATGTTGTGAAATTGCATTTCAGGACGACAAAGGAGCTGTGATTAGGATATTCAAAAAAATATATTAGTTTTCCTAAGTTTTTTGACAGATTGTCCTAAGTCTTCATCGTAAGATGGCGGTATCTCTCCCCAGATTATGGCAAATTTTACCAAAAAAGAAATTATTCAAGAAGTGAGTGACGAGCTAGGAGTCACTCAAGCCCTCTCTTCAAAAATGCTACACCTCGTCGTTGATATTGTTTCGCGCGAATTGGCCGCGGCAAATAACGTCGTGATCCGAGATTTCGGAACCTTTGAAACTAGGATCGCCAAGGGAAGGCCTGGGCGAAATCCTAAAGATCCCTCCAAAACGATTAAAATTCCCGACCGCGCCGTGGTTAAGTTTCAGGTTGGAAAGGCCCTCAAGGAAAAAGTTGCTCGAACGTTGCCGGAGATCAAGGCCAGGGATGTTGGGTAGGATGAGATTGCCTTTAGGATTGGCTTTCGTTGCTTTGCCTACGGCTTTGCTTCTCGTTTCATGTGGGACACCTGATTACAAAGGTTATCAAACCCGCGGCTACACTATCCGGGGGCAGCATTACCAGCCATTGAGTGTTGAGAGTGCTCTCCACTACTCCGAGGAGGGAATTGCCTCGTGGTATGATGAGAGCAGCTTTTTTGGCTTCAAACGTGGGAACACTTCTCTCGGAGAGCGGGTGGGGCGTTTGGATATCTCAGGGGCTCACAAAACACTTCCGATTCCTTGCCGTGTGAAAGTGACTAATCTTTCGAATGGAAAGGTTCTAAAAATGCGCCTTAACGACCGGGGGCCCTTCATTGCGGGCCGGATCATCGACGTGACACCGAGGGCAGCCTCTAAACTTGGGTTCAAGGATGATGGGCTGACCCAAGTAAGAGTAGAGGTCTTAAGTGTGGGCGACGGACAATACCAGCGGAAGGCGCCCGGCCGAAAATTCTGGTTCTGGCCGTTTTAGGCATTTTACCTTTTAGCAAAGCCTTGCTTGAGCTTGGTGCGGGTTGAATCCATTCTTCCCCCGCATGCTTCGCTCTTTGATGACGATCTCCGGGTTCACCCTGATGAGCCGAGTCTTGGGCGTGATGCGTGACATCCTGATTGCGCGGTTTTTGGGGACTGGAATGGTGGCGGATGCCTTTTTTGCAGCCTTTCGCTTTCCGAACATGTTTCGCCGAATTTTCGGCGAAGGCGCCTTCAATGCGGCTTTCATCCCTTTGTTCGGGAAAAGGGTTACAAGGGACGGGTGTAATTCGGCAATGCAGTTTGCTAATAATGCTTTCACGATTTTGTTCGGAACCCTTGGGTTGCTAACTCTTTTGGCGATTCCTCTGATGGCTGCGATTATGCTGGTGGTAGTGCCTGGTTTTTTGCCTAAGGCTGAAGAAAACCTTGGCAGTGAGGCGATAGAGTTTCGAATTCCTTTGAGGGGTGCCAAGGCGGTTTATTTACAGACGAAAGAGGGTGAAGCCAGTTTTGAAAACCTAAGTGTAGTTAAACGTGGTAATCCTGCTTTCGTTGATGTTTTTGGTGAGGTTTTCGGTGGAGAGGTCAAGGCGGAAGGCCAAGAGGTTGAACTTGCGTCGGTTATTTTAGAGAGTTTCAAAGGGAACGGAGAGGTGGAGTTTGAGGATACCGATACCGAGGAAGATAAAAAAATAAAAATAGAAGCTGCTCGGGATCAGATATTTACAGATGGAGGCTGGCTTGTGAATGATGGGGGGCTTCTGCGGATCCCTCTTCCTCCGGATCATGATTATGCGGTGTTTAAGGGGATGGCCTCGGGAAGGGGAGCGCTGGCAATCTATAATAATGATCCGGGTGCTTATGATCTAACGGTCAAACTATCACAAATTACTTTTGTTTATCTGCTCTGTATGGCGCTGGTAGCGCATCTTAGCGGAGTGCTGACGACCTTGAAAAAGTTTGCGGCCCCCGCTTTTTCTCCTGTTATCCTGAACTTGGTTTTTCTTTGTGGGTTATTGGGGCTTGTGCAATTCGTGGAGTGGCGAGGAGTTGCTTTGGCTTGCTGTGTAGCGCTCGCAGGTTTTTTGCAACTAGGTGTCCTTTGGTGGGTCTGTTTTCGAGCCGGTTTGCCTGTGGTTTTTAAAAGACCAGTTTTTGATTCTAGCTTTAAAAGGCTTTTGGTCCTGATGGGACCTGGCGTGATAGCAGCTGGAATTCAGCAGATTAATTTGTTGGTCGGAGGGATTGTGGCTTCGTTCCAACAGGGGGCGATTTCTTACATCTATTATGCGGACCGGATCTATCAACTGCCGCTTGGGATGATCGGAATTGCATTTGGGATGGTGTTGTTACCTGAAATTACAAGATTGCTTCATAGTGGTAAGGAAGGTGAAGCGCGCGCGACAATGGTGAATGGGCTAGAGTTGGCTATGATTGTGACCGTGCCAGCGGCGATCGCGTTGATGGTGATTCCGCAAGAAATCATCTCAGTCATTTTTGAGAGGGGAACATTTACCTCTTCGGATTCCTTTCAAACTGGTAGGGCGCTAGGTGCTTTCGCAATAGGATTACCGGGGTATGTTTTGATCAAAGTCTTGCAGCCGGGGTACTTCGCGCGCGAGAATACTAAGTCTCCGATGTGGATGGCTGGGATTACGGTAATGGTAAATATTGTATTCAGCTTGGTTCTTTTCCCTTTCTTTGGGCATGTTGGAATCGCGATTGCGACCTCGATCGCGGCTTGGGTAAATGTGGTTTTACTTTGGATTGGTTTGCGGGGATTTGTGACTTTGAGTTCAGAGAATTGGCGTCGGCTTCGTGGCATGGTGATTGCTAGTCTGGTGATGGCTCTCGGATTATTGGGGGCGAAGGCGCTGCTGGCTGGCTGGATTGATGCAGGTCCTTGGGCAAAAGCGATTTCGACGGCGATCTTGGTGGGCTTTGGCGCAACTATTTATGGGATCGGGGTGCTCTTGTTAAGAGTGACCAGCTTAACGGAACTCAAATCCGCTTTTCGGAAATAACGATCTCTGATGATTGTTTGCGCGCATAAAGAATGGGGTTAAGATCGGGAGTGATGAACATGGGGACACTGCTTCGAGGCTCGATCGGCTTAGGCTTAATCTGGGCTGCGGTTTGGGGGATGACGAGTTGGAGTGGTGCTAGGAAAGCGACTCCGGCAAAGGTGTCGGGCCTAATTGGACAGGCTTCGTTTGAGGATTGGTCGGTTGAAGAAACGACAAGCTACTCGGAGTCGAGAAAGGAACAGCGGATCGAGAGCATCGATGAAATCGCCGGGACGCTCAATCGACTTGATTTGAGGCAGCGGAAGCAACTCGACGAGCAGGGCGCGGTTATTGAGATGTTTTTTCGATTTTCCAAGGAGGAGAAGCTTCACTTCGTCGATTTGATTTTCAACGAGAATATGGAGAGGCTCATGAAGTCATTCGACGAAATGCCCTCGGAAGAGCGCCAGAAGATGGTGGAGAGATCAGTTCAGGATATGACGGATGGAAAAGGCGCTGAGGCCCTCGCCCGCTTGAAGGATGAGGACCCTGAGATTTTAAACGTAGTTATTAGTAAGGGTTTTAGTTCTTACTACCAGGACGCTTCCGCTGATATTAAAATGTCGCTCCTCCCTTTCATGGATGCGGTTGGTGAGATTGTTCAGGGCTTTGCCAAGCCAAAGGTAGGGCTATGAGGCGGGGTTTTACGGTGACAGAACTGGTAGTGGTGGTTGGAATTATGATTGCGCTTGCAGGTGTCGGGTTGCCGATTTTCAGCGGAATGAAATCGACCGCTCAATCCGCAAAATGCATCACAAAGCTCAGAGGTTTGGGCACTGCTCTTGAGAGTTATCTTGCTGAAAATGGCAACTTTTTCCCGCGCATAAAGATGGGGAGGAAATCTCGGTCGGGAGGGAATAACGTTCTGGAGGAGGTTCTTAGCCCCTATGTGGATGGGCCTGAGGTTTTTCAATGTCCGGCAGACCACGAGGATTATCGCAAGACTGGGTCGAGCTATTTTTGGAATCACCGTGCCAGTGGTTTGAAACGGACTAGGGTGCTTATGATGGGAATGTCGCGCGGGAGTTCAAAGATCCCGCTGATTCATGACAAGGAGGCATATCATGGAGATGAGGATGGCACGAATTTCCTATTTCTTGATTTATCAGCGGGGAAGGATTTGGACTTTGACGTAAAAACTGAATGATGCTGAAGGTCCAAAATCTCACTAAAAAGTTTGCAGGAAAAGATGCTTTGAAAGGAGTCTCTTTTGAGGTCGAACGGGGAGAAATATATGGTCTGCTCGGCCATAATGGCGCAGGAAAAAGCACTACCCTTGGAGTTATCCTTAGTATGGTGGCCGCTGAAAGCGGGGAAGTTTTCATCGGTGGTGTTTCGGTTCGGAAAAAACCGCAAGAAGCACTTTGCAAGGTGGGTTCAATTTTTGAGGCCCCAGCATTCTACGATTATATGACTGGTTGGGATAATCTCAAAGTATTGGTGGGTTTGAGCGGGCGCTTCGACAAGGAAGCGGCGATGGACGTGGTTGAACGGGTGGATTTAACTGATCGTATCCATTCAAAGGTTGGAGCCTATAGTCACGGGATGAGACAGCGTCTCGCTCTTGCTCAGGCTTTACTTCCTGAGCCGGAGATTCTTTTATTGGATGAGCCGACTGATGGGCTTGATCCTGAGGGGATTAAGTGGTTCCGAGATTTTATTTTAGGGCTCCGGAAAGAGCGGGGGATGACCGTTCTGTTTAATTCACACCTTTTATCCGAAGTGGAGCAAATGTGCGATCGTGTTGCCATTATTCGGGCCGGCGAATTAGTTTATGAGGGAGCTGTAGATGAACTTCGGGACGATCGGCCGGGGGTAAGATTGCAAGCAAAGCCACCCAAGATTCTTGAAGGAGTAGTCTGTGATTTTCGAGGAAAACAGCTAAGTGAAGATCGGTGGGTTTTCCCCGAGGGGACTGAGATTCCCGATGTGGTGCGCTCCCTGATTGAACGGGGCGCTGAAGTTAGTGAGGTGACGCCGGTTCGACGATCATTAGAAGATGTTTATTTGGAACATAGTAGTTTGAGCCCGCAATGATGTTCCTTCGGCAATTACAAGGTGAGCTTAAGAAGCTTTTTGCGCGCAAGCGGACCTACATTGGATATGTTGTGTTTTTGATCTTTGAAGCATTGCTTCTCTCTCTATGGATCTATGTTGGGCGCGAGCAATTTGAGGATTTGGCGAAACGTAACTTCATCCCGGTTGAGCTTCTTTCATCATCATTGACAGCAACTTACTGGATTATGGGATTCAGTATGTTTTTACTCGGTTCGATTTATTTCGCGTTGGTTGCTGGAGATATTGTCGCGAAAGAGACGGAGGATGGGAATATGCGTATGGTGCTTTCGCGTCCAGTCTCACGGTTGCGGATTCTAGTGCTTAAGTACTGTGCCGTCATTATTTACACGGTGACCTTCGTGATCTTTGTGGGGTTAACCGGGTATGGAATGGCTTTGTTTGCTATGGGAAGTGAAGGTGGCTTGTTCGTTTGGAATCCTGAAATGTATATTCTAGCTGTCTATCCCGATCGCGACGAAGCATTCCAGCGGCTTTTCACCGGGGCTTGTTTCATGGGTTTGAGCATGTGTGTAGTAACTTCTCTAGGCTTCTTTTTTTCCTGCCTAAAGATCAAGCCAGCCGCTGCCTCCGTGATGGCCTTGAGTGTGTTCTTTATTGATTTCGTTCTGCAGAATATCCCTTTTCTAGCCAACCATAAAGATGTCTTTATTACCTTCCGAATGGCGAACTGGATTTACGTTCTTCAAGAAAATGTTCCTTGGGAACGAATTGTGGAAAGTTATTCAATTTTGATGGGCCTCTGTGTCACTCTTTTTATTCTGGGTTGGATGGTATTTCAATCGAGAGATTTTAAGACCTAGCTCGATTTTTGGGGGGGTGTAAAGCGATTTGGTGGAAAGTGTCGTTTGAGTTAAGTTGCGTGGGAGTCAACCAAAGGTTTATGAGGATGTTTTGGGCATCCGCTGTAAATGGGCTCTATCTGGTCGGGGATAGATGTGGTCTGGCGTTCCAAATCTGAAAATCGTCGGGATTCTTCCGCTACTAACAGGAAAGGTTAGGCCGCTTCTGTCCCCAAAATCGCTCTTGTCAGCTAGTCGAAGGCTATCTTCGAGTGGGCTAAGGGGTTGTGTTTTTATTTTCATCGGGCGAGACTCCCTCAGGTTCCATGAATGGTCTAATCTACCGACGTGATTTCGTTTTTGCTCTGCTGATCGCAGCATGGGCGCATATCGGCCTGTTTTTCCTCTTCGTTATTCTCATGGCCTCGAATTTGTTTTCGGCTCGAATTGATTATGAGGAAAAGGAATCTGAGCCGAGGCCTGATCTGATCAAAATGCAGATGGTTTATGAAGAACCTGCTGGGGTTTCGATTGTTCCAGGACAGCCTGAGGAACCGGAAGAGGTTGAGGAACAAGAGCCATCTCAAAATTATGTTCAGACAAACGAAGCCCAAGGGTCGGTCGAACCTCCCAAGGAAACAGATTTGATTGGTGAGCGTGATACGACAGCGACTAGCGATCAAGGAGCAGTCGCTGGGGTGGATGATAGAGCGGCTCTTTCCGGAGATGAAGTTCCTGCAAATGACCTAAAAACTTTCGACTCTGATTTTACGAAAGGAGATGCAGCGAATGGGAATGTTGGTGCTAAAGATTCGCTAGATGTTGGGGAAGGGAAAGAGCACATCAATCAAGAAGCCGCTAAGATGACCGGTGATGCAAAATCGTTTCAGAAAGATCCAGCACGCGAGCTAGTCAATGAGGCAGTCCCGCCTAACCCAAAGGATGAACTGAGCTCGATTGAGGAGGCTCTGGCATTATTAGAAGAGGAGGAGGGTGATGATAGTAAGAACGAACTGGTTAGATCGGAGAATGAGATGATTGAAGAAAATTTGCCTGAGCGCCCCGCAAAAGATCAGCGCGAAGCGGCTGAACAGAACGGTGGCTTTGCTCCGCGAGCCCGAAAGACCCGTATTGCTGGAGTAATCAGCGCGGATGGCAAGGGTTCACTCAATGTTGCCAATACTGCAATTGGCCGATACCAAGGAGGAATCTTCAAAAAGCTTGAAACGGCTTGGCAGATGGAAAATATCAGCAATCGTTCACTCCTTGCCCCAGGTAATGTGACTCTTTACTTTGTTGTTAACAAAAGTGGCAAGGTGTCACGTCAGAAGCAAATGGCCATGGTCGGAGCTTCAGGGACCCAGTGGGGGATGATCTTGCGAGCGCTTAGTGGGATCAATATTCCGAAGATGCCAAAAGATGTTATCAAGGAACTCGCAGGCGATCCTCTAGAGATTATTGTCACTTTTAATTATCATTAAGTAAAGAATATGGAGTTTTCTGAAGCACTCGAAACAACGTGGAATTTTTTCAGAGGGGGAGGATTTTTTATGATCCTACTTGGGATATGTTCTTTAGTTGGTTTGACAGTTATCATCCTGAAATCTGTCAGTTTAAAGCGTTCACGGATTGTGCCTGATGAGCTGGGACGTGAAGTTGAGCGCTTCGAAGAGCATCTTGAGGCAGGAACGCTTGGTAATTTACAAAGCGAATTTGCACGTGAGGAGAACTCTCTTTCCCGTCTCTGTTCGGTCGCCCTTGGCAATGCAGGGAAGACACAGGGAGAAGTCCAGGAGGCGGTGCAATCGTCCGCTCGAGAAGAAATCGTTCGAATGAATGCGGGAATGTCGGTTCTGGATGTCATCATAACAATTTCGCCCTTGCTTGGATTGTTGGGCACGGCGAGCGGCTTGGTCACAGCCTTCTCTGATTTGGAGGATAACGAGAGGATTCGCGCCGGTATCGCAACTGCGCTCAGTACGACTATTGTAGGGATTGCAATTACTGTTCCGGCGGTCATTGCTCAGGGCGTTTTTAGCCGAAAAATTGAGCTGTTTTCGGCGCGGCTTGAGGTCCTGTTAGGGCGGGTGGTTTCGGCCTGTCACCAACATGTTTTCTTTCGCGAAAAATCATAAAAGTTTCTTGAGTGGAATTTAATCGTACAGCCCGGAAGCCCCCCACGGTTTCGATCGTTCCCTTGATCGATATTTTGGTGACGCTTTTGTTTTTTTTCATCGTGACGATGAAAGACCCAGATGATTTCGAAAAAAAGAAACTCAAGCCGGAGATTCAGGTTTCGCTTCCATCAGCGCATTCGATGAAGGTTACAACGACTAAGCAAACTCGATCGACCTTGTCGCTGGATAAAGATGGTAGTGCTGAACTAGATGGAACGCCGGTAGTTTCGGGCCTATTGAAAGAATACCTCATCGCCAATCTTAAAGAGAGAGCCGGTTTGAAACTTGCCCTTCGAGTAGACAAGGAGTGCCCATTCCAGGCAATTCTGAAAGCTCATAGTGCCGCCATAGACGCTGGCTATTCCGAAAAGGAAATTTACTACTTGGTTGAAAAACCCCAATCAACAAGCTCTTCTTTTCCCTCCGAAAATCCTTAATCATGATTCTTGAAATTACCCAATATGGCAATCCGGTGCTTCGTAAAAAATGTCGTAAGGTCACAAAGGTGACCGACGAACTTAAGAAATTTGGAGAAGATTTGATTGAGACGATGGTCCACGCTCAGGGGGTCGGACTTGCTGCGCCTCAAGTTAATCGTGAGATTCAAATGGCGGTGGTGGATGTGTCCCATGATCCCGAATGCATTACCTTTTTGAAAGTCGACGGCGAAGAAAGTTCTCTCGATGATCTTATGCCGTTGGTATTTATTAATCCATCACTTGAGTTTGGGAGTGAGAGAGAATCAGCGACCGAAGGCTGTCTTAGTATTGAGGGAATTAATGCTGAGGTTCGTCGTCCGGCTCAGGTTAAAGCAACGTTAGAGCTCCTCAACGGTCGCAAGATTCTTGTAGAAACTGATGGCTTGTTGTCCCGCGCCATTCAACATGAAACAGATCACCTTAATGGAGTTCTCTTTGTAGATCGTTTGCCGACTGCAGCTAAGTTATCTATGAAGCGAAAGCTGAAACGTCTGGCTGAGTAAGGGTAAAAAATTTATCCTTCTCTTACTATGAAACGCGATGTCTCAAACCCACTGGAAAATCATTTTAGGCAAGCATCCAAGCAGCCGACGCCCCCGGCGCCAACCCAGCAGGAAGAAATGAAGGAAATGCCAGTAGATCGGGTCCTGAAGGAGGGGCTTGTGAAGGGGGGCTCGCTGCCATCCGCTTCAATAGAGACTGATTGCGGTATTGCGGAGGGCGAGCCCTCTCCAATTCATCTCCTGGAGCCCATGGAAGGATTTGGACTCCCCCAAAAATCAGAGGGCGTTCCTAAATTTGTGCCGCAAAATGCTAAAATCGATAATCAAGACCCGTTGACGATGCCTGATCTGTCCCAGCAATCAGGACCGAGGCGCGTTGCTGAGCCGGATGTTCCGCTATCGCCGCCGCTCGATCCACATCCAGATCTAGTTCCACCGTTTCAACCTGTTGATGACCGGCAGTTGGTTTTGCGTGCCATTTTTGGAGTCGCGCATGATTTAAACCGCGATGAGATTCTAAAGAGAGCATCTGAGCTCGCCGGGATTGTGAGTGTGAAATTACTGGGGCGAGCCGAGCGTGCTGCATTCAGCGTTTTGCGCGATGGGATACACGAGCTGGGCCATAGCAGCAACTTAGAAGTCGTTTCAAATGAAGCTTCAGTCGAGTTGATTCATGGTGAAGCGACAACCCTCGTTGTCTTTTATAAGGGCGAATACCGTCCGGGTGTTCGTGAGATTTTAACGATTGTTGCGCGGGAGTTTTCTCAAATTGATTAATTACTTCTCCGCGATTTTTGGAAAACTGAATTATGGCAGATTGGCAGATTCGGATCGATGTGGGTGGAACATTTGCGGACGGGTGGGCATTAACTCCGTCGGGGTCACAGATTCGTTGTAAGGTTCTTTCTTCCGGGATCCTTCGTACTTCGGTGGTTTCCATCGAGGATGGGTGGTTAGTTTGTGATCGACCTCTCTCGGATCATGATCGAGGACTTGAGGGTTTTTTGGTTGATGGGGCTGTGATTACTGAATCGGTGCCTAATCTTGGAAAGATTAAAGTAAAAGGTCAGTTTCAGTTAGGCCAAATTATCGAATTGCTTTCGGGTGAAGACGCTTCGGTTGTTGCAGCTCGCCTTTTGACCGGCACTGCGCCGGGTTCTGACTTTCCTCGAGCTGATTTACGGGTTGCGACGACTCGAGGAACAAATGCCTTGCTGGAACGGAAAGGGACCCCGGTCGATCTCTATACATCGAAGGGTTTTGAGTCTTTGTTGGAGGTTCGTGATCAACGTCGGCCGGATCTATTTGAGTTATCGCCCTCTCTTTCGGTTCCAGTGACTAAGCGGGTGATTGGGGTGTCGGGTCGTCTTGACCGGCAAGGCCGTGAGTTGGAACCTCTTGATGAGTCGGAGCTAGAGGATGAACAAGAGGCAAAGGCTGTGGCAGTTGCAATGATTCATGCGGATGTGGCTCCGCATCATGAAAAGCGGGTTGCTGAAAAGTTACGCGAGAGCGGATTTTCGGAAGTGAGTGTATCTCATGAAATAGCGCCAATGATTCGGTTGTGGCCCAGAATGGAAACGACCGTGGCTAATGCTTATCTGACCCCTGTAATGAGAGGTTTTCTAAGCTCGCTTGAAAATGCTCTTCCTGGAATCCCGATCTCTCTGATGACAAGTGCTGGGCAGTTAAAGTCTGCGGAAACATTTCGTCCTGTGGATAGTTTGCTTAGCGGTCCGGCGGGTGGAATTGCTGGGGCGGCGGGGCTAGCCCGAGCTTGTGGTTTGGAGCAAGTTCTGACACTTGATATGGGTGGAACTAGCACAGACGTGGCTCGGATTGCTGGTGAGCCTGGCTATCGTTACGAACAGGAGATCGGTCCGGTGAAGGTTCTGGCGCCAGCGGTGAAAATTGAGACCGTGGCAGCCGGAGGTGGATCAATTTGTCAGTGGAGAAATGGAGGTCTTCAAGTAGGGCCGGAAAGTGCCGGAAGTTCTCCGGGGCCAGCATGTTATGGATGTGGGGGGCCGCTTACGGTGACGGATGTGAATTTACTTTTGGGTTTCATGGATGAAACGCGTGCTGATATCCCGCTGGACCGGACTGCGGCCGATGGGCGGTTAGATGAACTGATTCAGGAAATTGGGAAAGAGATGAATCGAGGGGAATTGTTGGAGGGTCTTCGAAAGATCGCGATCGGTCACATGGCCGAAGCATTACGACAAGTTTCGACTCGAGACGGATATGATTGCCGAGATCACACTCTCGTAGCGTTTGGAGGTGCTGGTCCGCAACACGCCTGTGCACTGGCGAGGGAACTTGGCATGAAGAGGATTCTTGTTCCGGCTGACGCGGGTCTTCTTAGCGCTTGGGGATTGCATCAAGCTGCTGATAGAGAGATTAAAGTAAAACAGATTCTGAAGTTGTTAGATGATTCGATTAGTGAGGAATTAGACCATTTGAGGGAAGGTCGGAGTGTTCATCGAAGTTTGTTTGAGCTCAGGTTAAAAGGCCAGGATTCTAGCATCGAAATTGAGGCAGGGCAGAGGATTTCTGAGTCTGAACTGAGAGAGGCCTTCGAGATAAGATATCGTGAGCTTTATGGAGATGCCCGCCCGGTTGATCGTGAAATCGAATGGGTTGCCTTAAGATTGGAATTAGCAGGGAGGGCGATCGATTTGGAACACGAATTTTTTGAGCGAGGGGGATTGGTAGAGAAACTAACTCTTGAGCAAGATGGATTTTCCACTCTCCTGCTCGAAAAAGGGTGGCGGATTTTTCGGGGGACACGTGGATCAATACGTTTGGAATGGGAAGGGCAGAATGAATTGGAAGAAAGAGCTCCCGCAGTTGTCGAAGCTGAACTTTTTCGGCGTCGTTTTGAGGGTGTGGTTGAGGAAATGGGAGAGTTGTTAAGAAGGACTGCTCTATCCACAAATATCAAGGAACGACTCGATTACTCGTGTGCTCTTCTGGATGCTAAAGGTCGTTTGATCGTGAATGCTCCTCATATTCCCGTTCATTTGGGTGCGCTTGGGCTCTGTGTGCGAAAGGTGTCTGTCGACCGAACGTGGGGGGAAGGTGATACAGTGGTCGTAAATCATCCCGCGTTCGGGGGATCTCACTTGCCTGATGTCACCGTGATTAGCCCGGTCTTTGTTGGTGATCAATTGCTCGGATTTGTTGCTAACCGAGCCCACCATGCCGAAATTGGAGGAAAGACACCGGGTTCAATGCCTCCGGATGGGCGCTGCCTTGCCGACGAAGGAATTGTGATTCCTCCAACTTCAATAGAATCTATTGGAGATGGTTTTTTCAAAGATTCTCGGTCGCCTGCCGATAATTTGGCGGACTTAAAGGCGCAAGTTGTGGCTAATCGATATGGGGTGAAAACGCTGAGGAAACTTGCTGATCAATCTTCGGTGAAGGTTGTGGCTTTCCACATGAGGGGTGTTTATGATCGATCCTCGATGCTTCTTGCTAGAGCGTTAGAGGGATTTGGGAAGGCAGGTGCGGAAGATAAGATGGACGACGGTTCGGTAATCCGGGTGAAGATATCCAAAGGTGAAAAATTAGTGGTAGATTTTTCGGGCTCTGCTGACGTCCATCTAGGTAACCTAAATGCCACTCCGGCTATTGTTAGAAGTGCGGTGTTATATGCCTTGAGACTGTGGGTAAGGACAGATGTCCCTTTGAATGAAGGGCTCCTTGATCAAGTCGAGATCGTGACCAAACCAGGTATTCTAGACCCCCCGCTTACGCGCGATCCTGAAACGTGCCCAGCGGTGGTTGGGGGCAATGTTGAAACCAGCCAAAGAGTTGTAGATGTTCTTCTAGAGGCCCTTGGCTTACAGGCCCATGGGCAGGGCACGATGAATAATTTTCTCTTTGGAAACGAACGCTTTGGATTTTATGAAACGATTGGAGGAGGAGCTGGAGCTGGCCCGGGTTGGCATGGCAGGAGTGGATGTCACGTTCATATGACTAATA
>JAKMGP010000193.1 GCA_022424905.1 Akkermansiaceae bacterium
AAAGGACATCTCTATGATGATGACCGATCCTGCGAAGGAAGTTCGTAGCGCTGCCTTCAGCGTAAACGGGAAAGGCTTCCTCTTAAGAGAACAAGACTGGGCCTACATCGCTTACGGAAAAAACGGCCAGGGTGATGAAGAACTCTTCGACATGAAACAAGATCCCAAACAATTCACCAACCTCGCCCAGGACCCCAAATATGGTCAAATCCTTGCTCATTTTCAAAAGCAAATGGCTGCTAAACTCAGAGAGGTGCGGACCAATGACTTAGGCCTAAAGTATTAAGCCATCTCTTTTTTCGCTAATAATTTTCAAGGTCACGAGATCCTGCCTTAGGCAGGAAATCTATCATCCGTAGGATGATCCAAACGGAATTCTTAGTTTTCAGTATGAGTTAGAAAGCTCTGAAATTACACTCTCAATTCCAGGCAACAAAAATGGCCCGAACCGGGAGGTTCGGACCAATATAAGATCCCTCTGAAAAGGTAAAACCTAGTTTTTAGACAGAGTCGTGTAAACGTGATCTAAACCACTCCGCAGGACCCAAGCCCGCTCGGTGTCGCTTTCAATATCCCCAGCCTTCTGCACCAGCTGCTTGATCACCATGCTGACGCGAGAATCGACGCAGGACGCTTCGGAAATTGAAACCATGCAGTCGCGATAAATGCTCGCACACTCTCCGTGATCTCCGCTGTTGAAGATCGGGACTCCCTGGTCAATTGCCGCCTCAATCTGCTCAAGAGGGGTTTTCCCACTCGCCGAGGCGGTTTTATTTCCACCACGATTCGAAGAAGAAAGAATGACTGCGTCAATTACATGGATCACTCCATTGTCACACTTGATGTCAGTTTTAACGATCGTCGCTCCATTGACCTTGAGAAGCCCATCTACAACATCAAATTTAAGTGATCCCCCACTAAGAGCCTTTGCAGTGCCTGCGTTTAAAGCATCACCAGCACTTACTTTTCCTGGGATCGCGTGAAGACTCAAAATAGCGGTCAACTTATCACGATTCTCGGACTTCAAAAGCTCCTCGACAGTTCCTTTCGGAAGAGCGGCGAATGCGGCATCTGTGGGAGCCAAAACGGTCACGTTTTGATCGCTAGTCAAGGCATCAGTCAGGCCAACGGCATCGACCGCGGCAAGAAGAGTGGTGAAATTGCCGGCGCGTTTCGCGACACTGGCAATGTCATTGGATGGCTCCGCAGCTTTAGGTGGAAGAATGACCGAGTCGATCACATGGATCACTCCGTTGGAGCATTGAACGTCCGCATTTATGATCGCGGCGTCATTCACGCGAACCCGCCCCTCCGAAAAAGTAATTTTCACAGAAGATCCTTGAACTGTATCAGCTTCAGCAGCAGCAAGCGCGCCTGCCAAGTCTACCGAACCGCCTACGACATGGTAGGTGAGAACGGCCTGGAGCTTTGCGCTATTCTCCGGCTTCAATAAAGTTTCAACAGTACCCTTTGGGAGTTTCTTAAAGGCGTCGTCAGTGGGTGCAAAAACTGTAAAAGGGCCCTTCCCTTGAAGCGTTTCCACTAATTTCGCTTCGGTCAGAGCCTTAGCGAGGATACTGAAACGCCCATCCGCTAAAGCAGCTGAGACGATATCGTCGCCACTAGACGCTCCGCCGTATGCACGAATCCAATCAACCTGGAGCTCGAAAGGACCCTGCTTTTTGTCTCCAAGAAGAAGGCCAACCCGACTGATCTTGCCGGGATCAAACTTCTCTTTGGAAAGACTCATTCCACGAAAGCTTCCCTTGAACTGCTCGAAAGGCACCTTTACCTCAATCCACTCGCCTTTCTTCGTCTTGAAGTCTGCCTTGAACGACACCTCCATCCCTCGGAAGCGAGCTTCCGTGTTGAAACGCATCTGATAGGTCCGACCGTCACCTTTGACGCGAGCAACGAGTCCATCAGCCTCCGCGAGATTCATTTTGAGCCTCTCGGTCCGAAGTGAGGAAAACCCCCCGTTGTTTTCCAAAGAAAGTTTACCACTAAACGTGAGGATTCCATCATCTGAAACTCGAATGTTACCTTTCGACCGTCCACCCATCACGCCATCATCGACGACACGCCAGCCGAGAGATTCGGCCTCGCTCGAATCGAATTCGGCAACGGAGTTTTTCCCGGCTGATGCAGGAGTTTGGGAAAGGGCCAAACATGCGACGGCCAAAGTTGTTTTTCGGAACGGATTTTTCATAACCCCCCAACAACGCACCGGAAATTTACCTGTCAAAGGGATTTTGCACCCTAATTTATTTCGGAAACCAAGAGGATCTTAACGATCAGAGAACTCGCCAAGATAGGTCTGCAAAGTTTTCTTATCCATCTTCGAGAGGCCCGCCAAATCCGACATAAGCTCGATCTGCTCGTGCCAAGCCGGCAAAGTGATAGTGTTAGGGAGGCGATGCTCATGGCACTGCGAACAATGTTTCATGTAAACCCCGTAGCCACGGTTTAAGGCCAGGAAAGGTTTTCCACTCACTGCCACATTCGCCCCAGTTGGCTCTGGTGTCGCAATCTCCCGAAGGGAAGATTGGCACGACAAGACAAACCCAAGCGCCACCAAAGCAACCAGCGTAAAAATCCTCTTCATCTGGGTTGAAAACATCGGCCAGGTTCATCAAGCGAGGAAAATTCAAAGAAACAATTCCCTCAATTCACTAATCCTCCCAATTGTCTTGTCAGGCTCAAGATCACCCGCCTTGGGTTCAAATTTCTCATAAGGCAGGTGCTCAGTCGTAAGAATTGAATTCATCCCCATCCCCTTTGAACCTTGCACATCGGCAAGCCAATTATCACCAACATAAACGCACTCACTCGGGTCACTTTGCAATTGGTCCAAAAGCACCTGATAGGGGCGCGGATCCGGCTTTACCCAACCAATCTCTCCCGACACTACAATCGCATCAAAGAATTGAGTCATTCCGAGCTTTTCGACACCATCACGAATCGAGCGGCTACACGGAAAATTGGATAACAAGGCAAGTCGATATGATTTAGCCAGATCCGTCAGAAGAGGCAAAATCACATCCGACAATTCAATGATCTCAACAAAAATCTTATATCGCTCCTCAGCCAACTCTCTGACCTGAGCTTCCGTTGCAGTGATCTGGTAAATTCCCTCGATGAGTTCACGACAACAGTCCTCGACATCATTTTCCCGATAACCATCGTGATAAGGGGCCACGATCTGACGATCCCGAATCGCCTTCAATGTTGCGATGTCACAACTCCCAAACATTTCCGTCAACTTGGAAGTCAGCCCTTTGTATTGTTTCGCAATCTGCCTTGGCCCAAATTCGATCAAAGTATTACCCAAATCAAAACAGATCACTTTAGTGTTCGCAAACTCAGCGTGCATCATTGTGTCTGTCTTGCTCAGAACAAATTTGCAAGCCGCTTCGAGATCTCAGAAAATGAAGAATGTCCCTCCTTCCTTATAAATATAAAATCCATCTGGTGGATTGCGATGAAGCGCTCAGGACATAAGATCGCCAACCATGAAACCGCTACTCGTTTCTTTAATCGCCTTCTGTTCTTTTCCTGCTTTGGCAGCGAATAAACCAAACATCCTTTGGATTTTCTGCGAAGACCTCTCGCCTTGGATGGAATCCTACGGTTTTCCTGTGAATGCCGGTAAGACCCCAACCTTAGACAAGCTTAGCAAAAATGGCATCCGATTTTCTCGCTGCTTTGTCCCTGCCCCAGTCTGCTCGGCCTGCCGCTCCGCCATGATCACCGGGGTTTACCAAACAACCACCGGGACTCATCAACATCGCTCTTCCCGCAGCCCCGAAGCCGCGATCCAACTCCCCACAGGAATCAAAACATTGCCACAACTCTTCATCGAAAATGGCTACTCCACCTTCAACAAAGGCAAGGATGACTACAATTTCATCTACGACCGTAAAAAGCACTACAGCGCTGATACTCAAAAACCAACACCCAAGACCGGCCAGAAAAAAGGATTCTATGGGAAGAGAGGAAAATCCGACTGGACGACCCTCCCGAAAGGAAAGCCTTGGTTTGGACAGATCCAATTAGGCGGCGGAAAAACCAATACCCGAAAGCTCGCCGACAAAGTCGACCCCACGACCATGAAAGTCCCACCTTACTTCCCAAACGAGGAAATCTTTCGCCAGGAATGGGCTCACCATTACGACACCGTCCGCCTCACAGACCGCCATGTCAAAAACATCATAGGTCGTCTCGAAGCCGATGGCCTCCTCAAAAATACCATCGTCTTTTTTTTCTCCGATCACGGCAATAACCACTCTCTTCGCCACAAGCAATTCTGCTACGAAGGCGGTGTCCATGTGCCCCTCATTATCTCAGGACCAGGCCTCAAGAAGAATACAACCCGCA